>SYFR01000356.1 GCA_005800325.1 Myxococcales bacterium
GGAGCTGACGCGTGTGCCCACGGGGGTGCGACCGGCGGATCTCACGTCGCGGGTCGTGTCGCTGCGGCGCGCGGCGGTTCGCGCTCTCGCACGCATGCGCACGCCCGGGGCGCGCGAGGCCTTGCTCGGGGCGCTTCGCGATGAAGACGACGAGGTCGTCGCGTGGGCGGCCTACGGGATCGGCGACGCATGCGGCGGCAACCCGAGCGAGCTCGTGCGAGCGCTCGGCGCGACCCTCGTGCGACTCGAGCCGCGCGCGGGGGCCGCGAGCCCGGGAGCGCTCGACGCGAGGGCGGCCATCGTGCGCGCGGTCGGTCGGTGCGCCGATGCTTTGTCCGAGCCGTTGCTCGTCGAGTGGGCGCGCGCGCGCGGTGACGTGGCCGAGTCTGCGGTTTTTGCGCTGGGTGACGTCGCGACGAAGACGAATCGACTGCGCGAAGAGACCCTCGTCGCGTTGCTCGAGCTCGGCGCGGGCACCGCGAGCAGCGAGCCTTGGGGCGTCGCGCTCTATCCGCTCGGACGCGTCGCGCACTTGCCCCCTAGCGTCATCGAGCACGCACGCGAGGTCGCGATCGCGCGGCTTGAAGAAGGCGGCGCCTCGGCGCCCTATGCGGCGCGTGCCCTCGGCCGCACCGACGAGCGCGCGACCGCGGCGCTCGCGAAGGTCGTGAAGGAGGCGACCGCGACGGCGGCGCTGCGCGTTGAGGCGATCCGCTCGCTCGCGCGACTCGGCCCGGATGGGCAGAAGGCGCTGCGCACGAGCCTCGGCGCGCTGGTGCCGGACACGAGCGATCCGGTGAAGGCGACCCTGCTCGTGAGCTCCGAGTTCGGCGTCGTCCTCACCGCGCTCGAGTCGCTGACGGCGATCGGCGAGGCGCGCTCGACGCTCGACCGCTTCGCGCGGCTCGCGGCCCCCAACGATGCGCCGGGCTCGGTGGTGCGGCGTGTGTCGTGGCTCCGGTGCGCGGCGGCGCGCTTGCTCGCCGAGCGAGATTTCGAGCACCCGCAGCTCGTCGCGTGCGATCTCGAGAGCGAGCCTCCGAAGGCGGGAGCGACCACGCGCCTCGGCTCGATCGGGGCGCGTGCGCTCGTGTCGGCGATCGGAACCGACGGCACCCAGATCCGCGGCAAGCGCTACAAGGCGTGGGCGCGGTGGGCGTTCGGGGACGACGTGCGCGCGCGCGAGGCGGCGCTCGGTCTCATCGCCGATCACCCCGAGACGGAGGACGTCTCGCGGGCGCTCAGCGAGGCGCTCGCCGCGCCGTACCCTGGGATCCTCGCCGCGGCCGCGGAGGTGATCGCGAAGCACCCGTCGCGCCTCTCGACCAACGAGAAAGATCGCGACGCCGCGCTGGCCCGCGAGGCGCTCGTGCGTGCGCTCGATGGGAAGGGAGCGGCGGCGGATCTCGAGGCGCTGACGGCCGCGATCGATGCCGCGGGCGCGCTCAAGCTCGCCGCCGCGAGAGCGAGCTTGCACAAGCTCTGCCGAGCCCCGCACGAGGTCGTTCGACAGCACGCTGAGCGCGCGCTCCGAAGCTTCGCTGACAGGGCGGAGTGCCGCGCGAGCGAGGCTCCGTTGCCCCGGCCCGCCGAGCTCGCGCACGTCGTCTCGGGCAAGCTGAAGGTCGTCTTCGCGACCGATGCGGGCGAGCTCACCCTGGAGCTCGAGTCGACGCTGGCCCCCGTCACGGTAACGCGGTTTGCCGAGCTCGCGCGCGCCGGGTTCTTCAACGGCATCGTCGTGCACCGCGTCGTACCGGGCTTCGTGTCGCAGCTGGGCTCGCCGACGAGCGATGGTTATGGGGGCGCCGACGGCAAGCTGGCGTTGCCGTGCGAGACTTCGCCCGTGGCCTTTCAGGCGGCGAACATTGGCGTGGCGCTCGCGGGGCGCGACACGGGCGTGAGCCAGCTCTTCGTCACGCACGCGCGCACGCCGCACCTCGACGGACAATACGCTTGGCTCGGAACCGCGAAGGGACCGTGGGATACGCTCGTCGATGGCGATCGCATAACGAAGACGGAGGTCACGCCGTGAACCGAATGAAGCGTCACTTCACAGCCCCCGCCCGCTTCGTGTCGGTCGCGCTCGCGCTCCTCGCTTGCACGAGCGCGGAGTCGGAGAACGCGGGTGTTGGCGGCGCCGGCGGTGGTTCGCTGCCGCCGCCTTCGGAGCGGCCCAGTTGCACGTCGTCTACGCCGCCGACTGGCGGGACGCCTCCGGCGCGCGCGGACACGGCCGCGGCGCTCAGCAGCGATTCGCGCACGATGGTGATGTTTGGCGGCGACGTCGCGACGGTGATCTGCGGCGACATCCCGAAGCGCCAACACGTCGGCGACACCTGGGTGCTCGACACGGCGTGCGGCGGGTGGAGCGATCTCTCGGCCAAGGTCGGCACCGCCGCGCCCTCGCCACGGGCGCGGCATGCCATGGCGCTCGACGTCGCGCGCGGACGCGCCCTCCTCTTTGGCGGGCGCTTTCGCAGCGGCGACTCGGGGGACTACACGCTCTACAACGATGTCTGGGCGTTCGAGTTCGCGACCGAGAGCTGGAGCCTCGTCGCCGCGATGGGGACCGCGCCGTCACCGCGCGCGAACACGGCCATCGCGGTCGACGGCGACACGCTCTACGCCTTCGGCGGCAACACGTCGAAGTCGGGCCTGAGCTTCGTGCCGACGAACGACCTCTTCGCGCTCGATCTCGTGTCGAACGCCTGGTCGGCGGTCGCAGCCGGGGGAGTGCTGCCCGCGCCTCGCGAGTTTCATGCGATGGCGGTGGATGCGAGCGAGCACCGTGTGTACGTCGCGCACGGCGCCGATGAAAATGCGCTGCTTGGCCCGTTTTTTTCGGACGCGCACGTGTTCGATGCGCCTTCCGCGTCATGGCACCCGCTCGCTGCGGCGATGCCGGCGGCGGCGCCCGAGGGGCGCATCAAGGGTGGGCTCGCGCTCCGCGCACACGCCGGCGAGCCTCGTCAGCTGCTCTTCGTCGGCGGCCACGACGACGGCGCGCTCGGCAACCGCAACGACGTGCTCGCGCTCGACGTCCCCGAGGGCGCCGACCTCGCGACGCTCGGCCCGCTCACGTGGCAGGCGCGCATCGCCGGGGACGCGCTGCACAGCCCGGCGAACGGACAGTGCGATTTTCCTGCGGATTTCGTGACGCTCGACACGACGAGCGTCGAGCGCCGCTCGGCCTTCGCGTTCGCGCCGACGGCGTCGGGCGAGGCGTTCGTCGTGTTCGCGGGCGACAGCGACTGCGGCCGCCTCAACGACGCGTGGTGGTTCGACACGCGCAGCGGCGAGTTCACGCCGATCCAGGAGACGCTCCCCGGGCTCACCTGCCCGCGCACCGGCAGCTCGACCTGCGCCGGGCTCTGCGGGTAGCTCCCGAGCCTCTTCACTCGAGACTGGCCGAGCTCCCGCGCGCGCCGCAGGCTCGCTCACGACGAGGCGATCGCAAGGACGAGCCACGCGTCGCTCCCGAGGGGGCGGCCCGCTCGCTTGTCTGCCATCACGAGGAGGCGATCGCAAGGACGAGCCACGCGTCGCTCCCGAGGGGGCGGCCCGCTCGCTTGTCTGCCATCACGAGGAGGCGATCGCCTCGACGAGCCACGCGTCGTCGAGCTCGCGCAGAAAGTCCGTGCGCTCCGGTGGCGGGCGACGCGACAGCCACGCGAGCGCGCGCTCGGCGTGCTGCTTCAAGCGCGCCGCGGCGAACTCCGTCATCGAGCCGGTCGCGAGCAGGTAGGGCCAGTCGCTCGCCTCGAGCAGAAACATCTCACGGGCGGCGTTGGCGACCGCGACGACGTCGCGACCCGAGCGTGCCCGTGACGCGATCTCGCGCCGCACGCCATGCACCGCTCGCCACACGCGCGCCGTCCGCGGCCCGACCCACTCGGCGAACGCGCCCTCGTGGCCCCAGCTCGACGCGCGCGGCTCGGCATGCGCGAGCGTCGTCGGCTGTGCGAGCCTCGCCTGCTCGGCGAGGCAGCCGGACAGCGTGACGGGGCGCACCGTCGCGCTCGTCGCGAGGCGTCGCAGCACGTGGTCGAGAAAGGTCGGCCCCTCGAACCACCAGTGCCCGAACAGCTCGGCGTCGAAGGCCGCCACGACGACGCGCTCCCCGTCGCGTGCCCCGTCGCGCGCCTCGTGCGCGGCGAGGCTCTCGAGGTGAGCCACGAAATCTTCGGCGTCGTGTGCGGCTCGCTCCTCCGCGACGCGCGGCTCGTACCTCGGCTGCTGCGCGCCCGATCGCCCGATCGCCCAGTATTTCAGGCCGGTCATCGCGCCCGCGCCGAACGGAC
>SYFR01000357.1 GCA_005800325.1 Myxococcales bacterium
GAAGTGCCTAGTGCGGCGAAGTGCCTAGTGCGGCGAAGTGCCTAGTGCGGCGAAGTGCCTAGTGCGGCGAAGTGCCTAGTGCGGCGAAGTGCCTAGTGCGGCGAAGTGCCTAGAGCGACGCGAGGTAGGCCTGGAGCGCGGCGCGCTCGGCCAAGGTCAGGTGCGCCGTGTGTCCCATCTTTCCGTCGGAGCCGGCCAAGAGGGCCTCGAGCGTCGCGTAGCGGCCGTCGTGAAAATACGGCGCGCGGCCGCCGACGAAGCGCAGGGACGGCGTGTCGAAATCTTCGTCGCGATCGGCACCGCTCCGGCTCGCGACGTCGTGCTGCAAGAAGTCGGTGCGCGCCCGCCCGTCATGGCACCCCGAGCAGCCCGCCTCTTTGCTGGCGAAGATCTTCGCGCCCGCGGCCACGGCCGGCGCGCTCGTGCTGTGTGCCGGCGGCGGCGCGAGGTTCTCGACGTAGGCGACGAGGGCGCGCAGCTCGAGGCTGCGAAGTCCGCCTTTGCCGGACAGGCGGCGAAACGTCTCGTGCACGTGCGTGCGCACGTCGGGCGCGCTGCCATCCCACGAGAAAGGGGCCGTGCCGGCGAGCATGCCCGCGAGTTGCTTCGTGCGGCGCGGGCCGTTCGGCGTCGCCCACACGAGGCCGTCGTCGCGGCCGTCGGGGTGACAGCTCGCGCAGGCGCGGCCGTCGTTCGAGATGCGGCCGTCGCCGGTCGCGTGAAACAGCGAGCGACCTAGCGCGAGCTCCACCGATGCCATCGGCCCGTCGAGCGCGGGCTCGAGCTCGACGCGTGACACGGTCGCCTCGTCCTTGCCCTCTTCGGTCTCGAGCTCGTCCGAGCCGATCGGGATCACGGCGAGCGCGCGCTCGAACTGCGACCACACGACGACGCGCCGCGCCTCCGCGTCGAGGGCGAGACCCGTAGGCCCAGCGGGCACGCGCCAGCGCTTCGTCTCTGCGTGCGCCGGATCGCCGCTCAGCGCGTCGTAGGCGACCACGCTGTCGATGCCGAGGCAGCTCACGAAGAGCCTGCCGGATTTATTGTCCACGAGGGCGGCGCGCGGCAAGAGGCACGGCTCGGGCGCGTCGGTGATGTGGCTCTGGATGTGGATGTCGTGGCCGATGCGGAGCGAGACCGCGAGCGGCACGCCGGCCTGGTCGTCGACGACCGCGATGCTCGGCACCTCGGTGTGCTGAAGTCCAGAGCCATAGCCAGGCGTGCGCTCGTTGCGGTTGCCGGGATCGACGAACACCTGCGGCGCGAAGATGCGGCTCCCGGGAAGCTCGGCGCGAGCGAGGGCGAAGCCTTGGCAGCTCGTGCGCCGGCCGAAGGCGTTGCGCGAGTCGACGTCGGCGAGCTCGTCGGCCATGAGCTCGGCGAGGCCCGCCTGTTTCCCGAGCTCGGGGTTGCCGGCGACGCGGTCGTTCATGCGGTCGCGCATGCCGGTGAGCTCGTGGTCTTGCACCGAGTGGAGCGGCACGCGGCGCACCACGTGGCTCGCGAGGTCGACGACCGACATGCGCCCGCCCACGGCGTGCGCGACGTAGGCGGTCCGTCCGTCGCCCGAGACGGCGACGCCGCGCGGCTCGCGCTCGAGGTCCACGCTGCCGCGGTGCTCGAGCGAGCGACCATCGAAGGTCGAGAGCGCGTGGCCCCAGGCGGACGCGACGAGCAGCCGCTCGCCTCTCGGATCGAGCGCGAGGCCGACCGGATCGGCGGGCACCAGGGCGGCGCAGCGAGGCTCGAGCGCGTGCGCGTTGCCGGCGAGCGTGGGCTCGAAAATGCCCAATTTCCCGGCGTCGCGAAGCGTCGCCGCGAGGCGCCCGTCGGGAAGGAGCAGGAGCTGGCCAGGCCTGCCCTCGGTCTTCGTGACCGCGAGCTGCTGCTTGGTGTCGACGTCGATGGCGAGCACGGCGCGCGCGTCCTCGTCGGCCACGAACGCGACGGTGCGGTCGCCCCACTTCGCGAGCTCGACGGTCGAGCCGATCGGTGCGCCGCCGAGGCGTATCGGCGCGACGGCGCTGCTCGCCGCGCGCGCTGCACACTTGCCGCCGATGACGACCGGCGGCTCGGGAGGCGAGGCGACCGGCCGCGGCGCGTCTTCGGCGACTCGGGTTCCGTGCTCGCCGGCGCCGCCGCATGCGCCGATGAGGGCGATCGCGGCGAGCCCGCCGAGGCGCGCGGAGACCGTTCGAGCGCTTGGGTGCGAGTCGCTCGCGGTCGAGCTCGCGCGAGCGGGGCTTCGTGTGTCGCTATCGTCGTCGAACGTCCAGCGGGACATGGCGCGATGATGCCACTCCGCGACGCGGCCCCCCCAGGGCTTTCTTGCCGCGTTCGTGCCGCCGCTGCTGCCAACGCGCGAGCGGGGCGAGGGAGCCGCTGGGCGCACCGTCGCGGCTCACCGAAAAGGCGCCTTCGCGCGAGCGCCCGGGTCGAATCGCCGCGCCGTCACAGCGTCTTGCCGGCGGCCTCGACAAACGGACGCAGACCGCGCACGAGCTCCTTGAACGCCTCGGGGTAGAGCGACTGCGCGCCGTCGCTCCACGCTTCGGCTGGGTTCTCGTGCACCTCGACCAGGATCCCGTCGGCGCCGCAGGCCGCGGCCGCGCGCGCCATCGGGGCGACGAGCTCGCGGACGCCGGTGCCGTGCGACGGATCGACGACGACCGGCAGGTGGCTCTTCTGCTTGATGTAAGGCACGGCGCTCAGATCGAGCGTGTTGCGCGTCGCGGTCTCGAAGGTGCGGATCCCGCGCTCGCAGAGGACGATGCGGTCGTTGCCGGCGTCCATGATGTACTCGGCCGCGAGCAAGAGATCCCTGATCGTGGCGGCCATGCCGCGCTTGAGCAGGATGGGCTTGTTCGTGCGCGCCGAGGCCATGAGCAGCGGGAAATTCTGCATGTTGCGCGCCCCGATCTGGAGCGCGTCGGCGTACCTCGCGACCGTGTCGACGTCGCCGACCTCGACCACCTCGGTGACGATCGGGAGCTCGAGCTCGCGGCCGACGTCGCGCAGGATCTCGAGCCCCTCGACGCCGAGGCCCTGAAACGCATACGGGCTCGTGCGCTGCTTGTAGGCGCCGCCGCGCAGCGCGTGGGCCCCCGCCTCCTTCGCCGCCCGCGCGCTCGCCAGCGTCTGCTCGCGCGTCTCGACCGAGCACGGGCCGCCGACCACGAGGAACCGCTCCGCGCCGACGCTCGCCGCGCCGATGGCGACGACGGTGTCGTGAGGGTGGAGCTCGCGGCTCACGAGCTTGTACTCGGCGAGCACGGGCTCGACGCTCTCGACCATCGGGTGGCTCTCGAAGCTGAGCTGCGCGAGCACGCGCTCGGCCCCGATGGCTCCGAGCACGGTGCGCTCGACGCCCGGCAGGTAGAGCGACTTGAGGCCCTTGGCTTCGATCTTCCCGAGGATGAGGTCGGCGTCTGCCTTCGTGGCGCCGCGCTTGAGGACGATGATCATGAGAGGCTCCTTGGGAAGCTGGTGTTAATCGGCGAGCGGCGGTGTGACCTCTCCGTCCCCCTCCAGGGGGAGGGTTGGGGAGGGGGTGTGCTCGCGGATGAGCGCCAGCGTGCTCCAGAAGTCGGGAAAGGATTTGGAGACGCAGCCGGGGTTTTTCACCGCAATTTCCGGCCGGCGCAAGGCAACCACGCCGAACGCCATCGCCATGCGGTGATCGTCGTCGGGGTCGAGCTCGATGCGGCTCCCGGCGGTCGCAGCGCGCCTCGGGCCGAGCGGCTCGAGGTTGAGGCCGTCGTCGTGCTCCGTCACCACGGCGCCGAGCTTGCGCAGCTCGCGCGCGAGCACGTGCACGCGGTCGCACTCCTTGACGCGCGTGTGGGCGGCCCCGGAGATCCGCGTGGGCCGCGCGGCGAAGAGCGCGGCGGCGGCGAGCGGCGCGATGAGGTCGGGCGTGTCGGTGAGGTCGAACACGTCGAGCTCGGCGCGGTCTGAATCGTCGCGGTCCGACTCGTCGCGGTAAAGGCGGGCGAGGAGCGCGGCGATGGCCGCGTCGCCTTGGAGCGAACGCGACGGCTCGGCGAGCCCGAGCGGCTCGAGCTTTGCCCCGACGACGCGCGCCGCCGCGGCCACGAACGCCGCCGCCGACCAGTCGACTTCGATCACCGTGCTCGCGTCTCGATAGCGACCGGGCTCGACGCGCAGCGAGCGCGCGCCGTCCCACCCCGCCGTGGCTCCGGCGCGTTGCATCATCGCGAGGGTCATGTCGAGGTACGGGCGGCTCACGACGGCATCGCCGCACAGCTCGAGCGACAGGCCGCGCGGCAAATGCGGCCCGACGAGCAAGAGCGCGCTCGCGTATTGGCTCGACAGCGACGCATCGACGGGGGCGCGCTCGGGTACGGGCCCTGTCCGCGCGAGCGCGATCGGCGGGCACCCGGGGCGCGCGAGATAGCGGACCCGTACCCCGAGGGCGGTGAGCGCGTCGCCGAGGGGGCCGATCGGCCGGCGCCGCATGTGCTCGTCGCCGTCGAGCGCGAGCTCGCCCTCTACGAGAAGCGCGAGCGCCGAGGAGAAGCGCATGGTGGTGCCGGCGTTGCCGCAAAACACCGGACGATCGGGCGCGCGCAGCGGTCGCGGCGCGGGCGTCACGAGGGCGGCGGCGCCGTGCCATGCGATGGTCGCGCCGCGCGCCTCGAGCACGCCGCGCAGGTGGCGCGAGTCGTCGCACTCGAGCGGCGCCTCGATGCGCGACGGCCCTTCGGCGAGCGCCGCGAGCACGAGCGCGCGCTGCGTCATGCTCTTGCTGGTGGGGACGGGCACGCGCAGCGTCATTCGTCGAGCTCCTCGCGGGGGGGCGAGCTTCTTCCCACGCGCGCTTGCCATCTCGGCACGCGCAGCGTCATTCGTCGAGCTCCTCGCGGGGGGGCGAGCTTCTTCCCCCGCTCGCTTGCCATCTCGGCACGCGCGGCGTCATTCCTCGAGCTCCTCGCGGGCGACAGGCTCCCCCAAGAACCAGCTCATCTGCGCCGCTCCTTGCGCGCGCCACATCGCCTGCGGAGGGATGACCGCCGCTCCTTCGGCGCGGGCCCGCTCGAGGAGCGAGGAGCGCCGCTCACCGAGCGCCGTGTCGAACACCAGCCTCGCCGGCAGCGGCGCGTCGCTCGGCCACGGGGTCTCGTCGCCCGAGAGGGGCGTCGCGTTCACGAGCACCGTGCGAAGGGCCGTACCGTCTTGCACCGCGCGCGCGCCGAGCTCGTGGCGTTCGTCGAACGTACAGTACGCGCCGCCCGGGCCCGCCACCTCGCGCGCCTCGTCGCTCCGTCGCGCGCACACCGCGACCGTGAGCCCGAGCTGCCTTGCCGCGACCCGTGCCGCTCGCGCTGCGCCCCCCGCGCCGAGGATGAGCATGCGCGAAAGCCCAGCAAATCCAGGTAAATCCGCGATCGGCGCGCGCACCCCCGCGACGTCGGTGTTGCTGCCGAGCCATCGTCCGCCATCGAACGAGAGCGAGTTCACAGCAAAGGCCTCGCGCGCGACGAGGTCGGGCTCGCACAAGGGCAGCGCCTCCTGCTTGAGCGGCATCGTCACGCTGAGTCCGCGTGCGTTCGCTTGCCGCAAGATCGGCAGCGCCTTCTCGAGCGAGCGCGCCACGACGGGCACGTAGGACGACGCGAGCCCGCGCCGCCGAAAGAGCGCGTTGTAGATCCGTCGTCCCGGCGACTCGAAGATCTGCGCGCCGCCGACGAGCGCGTAGCAAGGTGCGCGCGCGCTCTCGGGCAGGTTCATCGCGAGCGCCTCCTCGAGCGTGAGCTGCCCGGGTGCGGTGCTCTTCGCTGCGTCCGCCGCGACGTAGGTCCACAGCGAGCCGAGGCTCGCGTAGTGCGTGCGCGACAAGAGCCCGGCTCGCCCCATGCCCACCGCCACGAAGGGGAGCTCGGTCGCGCGCGCCGCGGCGAAGAGCGGCACGAGCTCGGCCACGTCGTCGACGCTCACCGCGAGCTTCACGGCGTCGGGCCGATGGCGCCGGAGCGTGCGCGCGCGGTCCTCGAGATCCGGCGGAAGCTGCGCGAGCTCGTGCCACGACGCGAGGAGCTTCGTGCCGGCCACGCGGGCCTTCGTCACGAGCGCCGCGTCGTCCACGTCGCCTTCGACGTCGAGCCACCTCGGGCCGCGGCTCGCCACGCGCGCGAGCAGACCGAGCCGCTCGCCCTCGTCGCCCGCGAACGCGCCGCCTTGCCGTACCGGGCGGCACGCGACCAGGAGCTCGCCCGCGTGCCGCTCGACGAAGCCCGTGACCTCGTCGTCGAGCCTCGCGAGTGCGTCGAGCCGCAGCTCGTGGAGCACGTCGCCCTCGAGGCGCCCGCGCGCTGCGCTCATGCGCTCCGACACGTCGGCGAGCGTGCGCTCGTTGCCGGTGAGGCACAGCAAGGCGTCAGCTCCCTCGCTCCGACGTCGAAGGTGGAGGCGCAGCGCTCGATCGTCGCAAGGTGGCGCGCCGCGCGTGAGCGTGAGTCGCCGAGTTTTCCGCGGAGAAGCGCATGGCTGGCGGCGCTACTTCCAGGCGCGCTCGAGCGCGTCGAGCGACACCGATCGCGTGTACGCGCCGCCCGGCGCCTCGGTCCGGCCGATCGCGGTCGGCAGCGCGCAGTGCACTTCGCCACGCTGGTTCTTCTTGTCGCTCGCGAGGTACGGCGCCGCGAGCGAGAACGGGCACGGCGCCTTCGTCGGCAGGCCGAGCCGCGCCGCGAGCGCCTCGATGCGCGACGCCTCGCCCACGTCGAGCCAGCCCTCGATCGCGGCGAGCCGCGCCTCGATCACCATGCCGATCCCGACGGCGTGTCCGTGCGACGTCGCGTGCTTCGTCGCGGCCTCGAGCGCGTGCGCGACGGTGTGGCCGAAGTTGAGGATGTTGCGCACGCCGAGGTCGCGGTCGTCCTCGGCGATGACCTCGGCCTTGATCGCCGCGCAGCGCGCGATGATGGCGTCCGGCGGGACGAGGCTCATCGCGCCGCTCACCGCGCCACCGTGCGTCGCAGCATCGAGCGCCGCCGCATCGCGCCCCGCCGCATCGCGCCCCGCCGCATCGAGCGCCGCCGCATCGCGCCCCGCCGCGTC
>SYFR01000358.1 GCA_005800325.1 Myxococcales bacterium
ACGTCAGCGAGATGAGCTGGACCAAGAAGATCAAGCACCCGTCGAAGGTGCTCGAGCTCGGCCAAGAGGTCGAGTGCCAGGTCCTCGAGGTCGACTCCGGCGCCAAGCGCATCAGCCTGGGCATGAAGCAGCTCGAGCCGGATCCGAGGCAGATCTTCACGGACAAGAACCAGCCGGGCGACAAGATCGAGGGCAAAATCCGCTCGATCACGGACTACGGCGTCTGCGTCGGCATCGAAGACGGCGTCGACGGCATGGTCCACAAGACCGACCTCTCCTGGACGGTCCGGCTCAACAACCCGGCCGACCTGCACCGCAAGGGCGAGTCGATCCAGGCGATCATCTTGTCGATCAACCACGACGAGAAGAAGGTGTCGCTCGGCGTCAAGCAGCTGTTCGACGATCCGTGGCCGACGCTCCTCAACGAGCTGCCGATCGGCACCGTCATCGAAGAGGCCGAGGTCATCAGCGCCTGCGAGTACGGCGTCTTCGTGCGGCTGCGCGACGGCGTCGAGGGCCTCGTGTCTTCGAGCGACATGTCCGACGCCGAAGAGGCGAGCAAGCCGAAGAGCAAGGTGCGCGTCGAGGTGTCGAGCGTCGACACCATCGACCGCCGCGTCTACCTCAGCATGTTGAACGTCGGCGGCGATCGCGAAGGCGCGGCTGCCCGCCAGAAGAAGGCGCTGCGGGCGCAGGCCGACGCGACGCCGGGCACCATCGGCGATCTCATCAAGGAGAAGCTCGGCGGCAAGCTCGACCTCAAGAGCGGCGCGAAGAAGAAGGGTGGCGGCCGCAAGACGCAGGTCGACGAAGACTTCGGCGCCGACGACGACGAGTGACGCGCGGCGGACCTCTGGGCCTAGGACGGAGGGATCCCTGATTGGGACACGGGCTCGGCTTCACCGCCGGGCCCGTCGCCTTTTGTGGCGTTCATGTGCGGCGCGAAGGCGGTAGTCGCCGAGCGCGCGTGCTACTTTGAGCACGTGAGCCGCACCCCAGGGCCGGGCCGCCCGAACGCTCGCCCCCTCTTTCTCGCCCTGAGCGCAGTCGCGTTCCTCGCGCTCGTCCTCGTCGGGCACGCGGTGATGCTGCCGTTCCTCTTGGCGGTGGTCGTGGCGTACGTCCTCTTCCCGCTCGTGCAGCGCGTCGAGCGGCTGCGCGTCCCGCGCTGGATCGCCATCCTGCTCGTCTATGCCGCGACCATCGGGAGCATCGTCGGCTTCGGCTGGGCCGTGGTCCCGCGTCTCTTCGACGAGGTGAAGGCGCTCGTCGCCGATCTTCCAGCGCTCACGGCGCAGGCGCGCGATCACTACCTGCCCGCGCTCGACCGAAAGCTCGGGGCCCTCACCGGGGGAGCCGCGCGTGTGACCCCGGCAGCACCCGAGGCGCCGGCACCGCCGAAGGCACCGATCGTCGTGAGCCCGCGCGGCGACGGCTCGTTCGAGGTGCGCCTCGAGGAGTCGCTCGAGCTGCGCGAGGGCCGCGACGGCCACTGGGTGCTCGCGCCGCCCACGCCGCCCGGGCCGCGCACCTTCTCCAGCGAGCGCATGCTGCGCGACGCCCTCGATCGCGCGGTCACGCATCTGCAGTCGAACTCGCTCGTCATCGTCGAGCTAGGCCGCAGCATCGTGGGCGGGATCTCGCGTGGGATCTTCTTCTTCTTCCTGACGCTGATGTTGGCGGCGTACCTGATGCTGACCTTCGAGCGCATCCGCGCGTTCGTGCGCGAGCTGTGCCCGCCGCTGCGCCGCGCCTCGTTCGACAGCTTCCTCGCGCGCGTCGGCACGGGCATGTCGGGCGTCGTCCGCGGCCAGCTCATCATCTGCCTCGTGAACGGCGTCTTGACCGCGGTCGGCCTGTGGGCGCTCGAGGTGAAGTACTGGCCGGTGCTCAGCCTGGTCGCCTGCGTCATGTCGCTGGTCCCGATCTTCGGCTCGATCCTGAGCACCATCCCCGCCGTCGCCATCGCGCTCACGCAGAGCTTCGGGACGGCCGTGGGCACGCTCGCGTGGATCGTCGGGATCCACCAGCTCGAGGCGAATTTCCTCAACCCGAAGATCATTGGCGACCACGCGAAGATCCATCCGGTGCTGGTCGTCTTCGCGCTGCTGCTCGGCGAGCACTTCTTCGCGATCCCGGGCGCGCTCTTGGCCGTGCCCACGCTCGCGCTCGCGCAGGCCGTGTTCATGCACTTCCGCGAGTCGATCCTGGCGAACGATCCGCCCGACGCCGCGCCGCCGAGCGAGTCGAGCGCTCGAACGCCGACGGCTGAGTCCAGCAGCGAGACCAGCGGCGCGCCCAGCAGCGACGCCAGCAGCGACGCCAGCAGCGACGCCAGCAGCGACGCCAGCGCCGATGCGCCCGGCATCGCGGCCGCCTCGAAGCCAGCGAGCGCCGTCGCCTGAGGCCATCCGGGCGGCGCAGGCTCTCCTCGAAGGGCGGCAACCTCTGACGAGCGCCGCGGGTTCTGCTATGGAGCGGGCGCTTTGAGCAGCGACGACAAGCCGAAGAAGAAGGGCAAGCACGCGGCCCAGGCGGCGCGGGACGACCTCGTGCGCCAGCAGCGCGAGCGGCTCGACAAGCTGCCCGACCCGCTCTCCCCCGCGAACCTGAAGAAGCTCCTCTTGCGCGTCGGGCTCGGCGGCCTCGTGCTCTGGGCGATCGCGGTCGCGATCGGCCACTGGGTGGCGTACGCGATCTCCGGCGCGCTCACCGTCGTCGTCACGGGCGTCGTCCTCTGGGGCCTCCGCTTCGCGAAAAAATCGCGCGCCGTCACCGACATCGTGAAGGGGGTCGGCGACGAAGCGTCGCGCAAGCAGGCGCTCGAGAAGCTCGACAAAGACTTCAAGAAGGGCGACACGTCGGCGACCTTCGCCAAGGCGCAGCTCGAGATGCAGCAAGATCCGCGGGCCGCGCTGGCGACGCTCGAGACTTTGAACCTAGCCAGCATGATGGCGCCCGTCGCCGACGAGACCCGCTCGCAGCGCGCGATGCTGCACCTCATGCTCGGCGAGATCGACAAGGCGCGGGCGCTCGCCGACGGGATCGATCTCTCGCGGCACAAGGACGCTCGCATCCGCGCGACGCTCGCCGCCGTCATCGGGGAGGCGTGGGCGCGCACCGGCCAGGCGACGCGCGCGGTCGAGCTCTTGGTGAAGTTCGATCTCGCCGATGCCGAGTACAAAGATCTCGCGCCGCAGCTGCTCCGCGCGCTCGCGTTCGCCTACGCCTACGCCGATCAGCTGAAGAGCATGCGGGAGGTGCTGAAGAAGCTCACCGCGATCAACCTCCAGCTCGTGATGTCCTTCATCACCAAGAAGAAGCACCCCGCCGGCGTGCCCCCGCGCGGCGTGCACCCCGCGCTCGAGCAAGAGGCCTTCAAGATCGTGATGAAGTCGGGCGCCATTCCGCGCAAGATGCAAATCCAGCGCGGCTGAGAGGCCCGTGCCCCGCGCGCCTCGCGAGGCCGACGCGCCGCTCGGGAGACGCGCCGCTCCGGAGACGCGCCGCTCCGGAGATCGCCCCGGCTCTGTTACACTGACGCGTAACTGCCATGCGAAACCTCGCTTTCTTCTTCGCCATCGCGACCATGGCCTGCTCCGCGACCCGGACACAGTTCGGTACCGGTGCGGCTGGAGCTGGCACTGCCAGCGGCGCGGGCGGCGAGTCCGACGGGGGCGGCGGTGCGGCGCCGACGACCTCGAGCGGCGACGGCGGCGCGGGAGGCTTCGACCTCAGCGGCGCGGGCGGCTCGACGAGCACCGGCCCCGAGCCTCTCGACGCCGAGGTCTACGGGCACAGCTCCGCCACCCTCTACCGGCTCGACCCGCTCACCAAGGCCGTGAGCATCGTCGGCCCTTTTCAAGGCTGCACCAGCGTCATCGACATCGCGATCGACAAGGACAACAAGATCGTCGGCACGACCTTCGACGGCATTTACTGGATCGACAAAGCCACGGCCGTCTGCAAGCTCATCGCAAACGGCGGCTACCCGAACTCGCTCTCGTTCCTGCCAGAGGGCACCATGTATCCCGACAAGGAGGCGCTCGTCGGCTACCAGGGCTCGGCGTACGTGCTTATCGACACGACGACGGGGAAGCTCTCCACCATCGGCAGCGTCGGCGGCGGCCTCTCGTCGAGCGGCGACATCGTGTCGGTGAAGGACGGCGGCACCTACCTCACCGTGAACGGCAACGGCTGCAGCGACTGCCTCATCGAGGTCGACCCGAAGACCGGCGCGCTGAAGAAGAACTGGGGCACTGTCGGACACTCTGGCGTGTTCGGGCTCGCGTACTGGGGCGGCGTCGCGTACGGCTTCGCGAACGGCGGGGAGCTCTTCGAGATCCACTTTCAGCCGGCGAGCGTGACTACCCAGCCCATCAGTGTGCCGAACCCACCGCCGGGGCTCAGCTTCTGGGGCGCGGGCAGCTCGACGATCGTGCCGCTCGACGTGCCCGAGTGACGCTCCTCCGATCGCGAGACGCGTAGTTCCTTGGCGCTGGGCTACTTCGCGAGCGGCCCATAGGTGAACTTCGGCGCCTTGGCGCCGGCGCCCGCGCAGTCGCTCGGGGCCATGTCGTAGCTCTCGACGCGGAACGAACTCTTGGTGAGCTCGAAGTACAAGAAGCCCTCGACCCCCTCGTCGTAGTAGAGCGATTTCCCGAGCTTCGGGTACTTCGACGGCCGCACCTTGGCGCCCGCGCCGCTGATGATGAAGGGCACGTTGGGGCAGGCCCCGTCCATGCCCTTGTCGATCACCTCGCGGTTGTGGTCGTGCCCAGTGAGGTAGAGATCCGCGCCGCAATAGATCCCCTCTTGTAACGCGAACATCCCCGGCGGGCTCGTGAGCTTCGTCAGCGTATCGACGAGGGTGTTGTCGAGCTGGTGCTCGCCCGAGGTGTAGCGCGGGTGATGGCCAAAGACGATCTTCCAGGCGGCAGTGGACTTCGCGACGCGCTGTTTCATGTCGTCGAGCTGGGTCGTGCCGGTGTCCTGGGTGTCGATGCCGAAGAGGTGCACCGTGCCCTCGCCGAGGGCGACGTCGTAATACGAGGCCGGCATCGTCCACTTGTCGCTGTAGCGCTGGCCGGGCCCCGAGCCGACCGGCAGCTTCGAATAGGCGATCTGCGCGCCCTTGTTCCCGTTCGAGGTCGCGCCGTAGTCGTGGTTGCCGAGCACGACGTAGAACTTGAGCCCGTTGAGGTGGGGCCGATCGTAAGGCAGCTCGAACTTGCTCATCCACTGCGCGTCGGACACCGACTGCACGCCGTGGTCGTAGAAGTTGTCGCCCGTCATCACGACGGCGTCGCACCCCCCCAAGAGCTCGCACTTCTTGTCCATCGCGTCGGCCACGCAGTGTTGCTCGCTGTTGCCCTCCCCGGTGTCGCCGATGACGAGGAGCCGCACCGGCTTCGGCGCCGGGGTGCCGCCGCTCCCGCCCTCCCCCGCCGCGCCGCCCGAGCCCGCGCCGCCTGCACCCGAACCGCCGGCGCCGCTCCCGGTCGTGGCACCGGACGACGCGGTGGCCGAGCCGGTCGAGCTCGCCGCTTGCGTCGCGCCCGTCGGGCCTCCGGTCGCGCCGTCGCCGCCCGACGATGCGCCGTCGCTCGTGTCGGTGCCCGACGAGCAGCCCAGCATCGCCGCGAGCCCGATGAGGCTCACCGCGGTGAACGAACGACTGAGCCGGTGTTTCATAACCTCTCCAATACGCGTAACGCATCGTGAGGCGCAAGCTGCGGGCGCGCGACACTCCTCGACGTCAGGGCAAGCTCACCGTGGCCGGAGCGACGCCGACCGCGACGGCGGGATAGTCGAGCACGCTCGTCTTGCCCGCGCGCTCGGTGACGAAGAGCAGCGAGAAGCCGTCGAAGCGCACGACGCAC
>SYFR01000359.1 GCA_005800325.1 Myxococcales bacterium
CAATCGCGAGAGGGCCAATCGCGAGCTGGCCAATCGCGAGAGGGCCGATCGCGAGCTGCTCAATAAGGCTCGCTCGGGCCCGTGCGGCGCTGCGCGAATTCGAGCTCGAGCAGGCGCAGGCGAGTCTTTCCGTTGCGCGCCTCGGCGAAGACGAGCCGCTCCACGGTCGGCGCCAGGGCGACCTGCACGTCGCGAGCTCCGGCTGCTGACAGGGACGCGAAGGTCGACGCCACGACCGGAGCGCCGCTCTCGAACGGTGCATCGAAGGCCCCGAACGTGAGCTCGCTGCCCGACGCGCCCGCGACGACGCCGCGGCACCGCACGCCGTCGCATGACACGGCCGCCGACGAGGCCGCGCTCGCCGCCTGACGCACGAGCCGAGCCTGGGCCAGCGGCTGACCGCGCTCGTCGACGGCCACGAGGTAGAGGCCGCTCGAGCCCTCGCCGGTGACGACGCGCGCGAGCTCGGCGGTCTCCGCGGTCTTGCTACGCGACTCGTCGAGCCACGCGAGCAGCGCCTTGCCCCCGCTCGGAAACAAGCGCGGCGTGTGCGCGTGGCCGGCCGAGCGATAGAGCTCTCGCGGCGCGCCGAGCGCGCGAGCCGTGGCCGCGTCGAGCGCATTGACCGAGATGGTCGCGGCCCCTTCGGCAGCGCGCGTCGTGGACCAGGCGACGAGCACCTGGCCGCCGAGGAGGAGCAGATCGGGCTCCGTCGCCGGGCTCAAAGCGGGGCTCAGGCGCTCCTCCCGCCCCTTGCGTTCGAGGCCGTCGTCGACGCGCGCGGCGTAAATTGCGGGCTCGCCGCTGCGCGTGTCCGACCACGCCACGAGCGCGCCGCCGCTCGGGACGGCCGCCACCTCGACGTCGAACACCTCCGTGGCCGTGGCGCCGCGTCCGAGCTTGGTCACGGCCTTTTGCCGCAGCTTGCGGCCGCGCGCGTCGATCTGGGTCACGAACACCTGGGCGCCCGCGTTGGGCCCCGACCAACCGATGAGCGCGAGCGCGCCTTTCGATTTTCCGGGCTCGGGGACGAGCTCGACATCGACGCCGCCGAGCGCGATGGCCTTCTCCGAGAGCGTCACGACCTCGCCCACGCGGCCGTCGGCCTCGACGAAGCACAGCTCGAGCCTCCCGCTCGCGTTCGCGTCGCCGCGGGCGTCGGGCTCGGTCACCCAAGCGACGAGGAGTCGTCCGTCCGAGAGCCGCACGGCGTCGAACTCCGCGACGGCGCCGTCCACCTCGACGAGCACCGAGAGCGCCGTGGCGCGCGCCGGCTCCGTCAGCGCCTTCGGTGCGAGCGGCGCGGCCCACGGGCTCGAGCGCACCGGCAGCTCGACGAGCGCGAGCAGCGACGGGCTGCCGTGACCGTGCGCCACGAGCGTGCAGAGCGCGTCCCGGCACTCGAGCGCGCGCACGAGCTCGGGGACGCCGTCGTGCTCACCGTGGGGATCGAGCTCGGCGACGCGAATGGGCTCGGCCGCGCGGACGCGAAGCCCGGCGTCGAAGCGTAAATAATGCGGCGCCGCGGCGAGCGAGCCGAACGGCCCCAGGCTACCGGCGAGGCGCATCGGTGCGAGCGCGAGCGCGCCGAATCCCGCGCCGTCGGTGACGAAATGCGGCACGTCGCTGCCGGCCGCCGTCGCGAGCTCGGCGCGCGGCCCGGTGCGCCCGTCTTTACCGAGCGCGCAGAGCTCGAAGGTGCGCTCCGCGGCCGGCGCTGACGCTTCGCGCTCGAACACGACGAGGCCGCCCTCGCCTCCGGATCTCCCGAGCAACGCGACGAGCGCGTGCCCACCGACCGGCTCGACCACGGGCGCCGCGGCGCGCGTGACGGTCGCGTCTGCCGCGAGGCTCGCCGCATAGACGTGCGCGTCGGCGTCCCGAACGTCGGTCCACGCGACGACGAGGCCCGCGCCGAGCGGAGAGACTTGCACGTCCGGAAGGGCGGTCGCCTCGGCCAGCACGGTCGTTCGCGCGACCGCGAGCCGGTCGTCGACGACGCTCGCGCGGTAGATGGAAATGGCCGACGTCTCGGCAGGACCGAGCTCGGCCCCGGCCAGAAAGAGCGCGCCGCCGAGCGCCGCGCCATGCCACGCCCGTCCGCTGAAAATCCTCGCGGGCGCGTCCACCTTGGCTGGGCCAACGTGCGCCGCGTCGACCTCGACCCGCCCGCCCACGGCGTGATCCCACACGAGGTAGGCCGTCGCGTCGTCGGGGCTCGCGCTGAGCAAGTCGACCCAGTCGATGGCCTGCGCCGAGCGCGCGACCTCGTGCGCCTCGCCCTTCGGGTTGCCGTCGAGATCGAGCCGCAGCGTCGTGAGGACGTGCTCGCGGGGCTCGGGACCGACGGCCGCGACCCACGCGAGCAGGTAGCCTTCCCCGTGTGCACGCAGCACGCTCGGCCCCACCTCGCTCGAGGCGTCGGCGCCGCGCGTCACCGCCCCGGCGAGCTCGTGCACGCCCTCGGGATCGGCCTCGATGCCGACGCCCTGGGGACCGCGACGAACGGGGCCGACCAGCCATTTTCCCGCGGAATTCGTGGCGATCAGCGCACGCTCGCCGCGGCGCGCGACGAGCACCTCGCGGTCCGAGGAGGCGAGCTCCGCGACCACGAGCGCGGGCAAGCCCGGCGGCCCTTCGAGGTGGGGCTCGTCCGCTCGCGGCAGGCGCGTCGACTCGAGCCGCGGCAACGACAACGCGCGCGGCCCCGGCTTGCATCCGGCGAAGAGTGCGGCCGCGACGCCGAGCGCGGCAAGTACGGAACGAAGCATCCTCACGCGAGGCGAACCCATGAGGGCCCCCTTCTCATTCCTGCGCCGCGGGGTCTACCCGCGCGCGCCCGCGGGCGTCAGCGGGGCCCGACCGTCACCGTTTCGCGCACAACGCAGCGAGACGTGCCGGGGTTCGTGCAGCGGCGAGGGTTGCCCCACGCCGCCGCGACGGTGCGTCGGTCAGATTCACCGCGGCTCGACCGTCACGGCCGGCGCGCGCTCGAGCAGCGGCGGTCCGTCGACCGGCAGCACGACCTCGAACACCGAGCCGCGCGGCTCGGCGTCGCG
>SYFR01000360.1 GCA_005800325.1 Myxococcales bacterium
GATCGCGACGTGCACCAACGACGACGGCTCCTTCACCTGCGCGTGCAACGCGGGCTACACGGGCGACGGAATCGCGGTCGCCTCCGGCGGCACCGGCTGCGCGGACGTCGACGAGTGCACCGACGCCAGCGACACCTGCGTCGAGACGATCGCGACGTGCACCAACGACGACGGCTCCTTCACCTGCGCGTGCAACGCGGGCTACACGGGCGACGGAATCGCGGTCGCCTCCGGCGGCACCGGCTGCACCGACATCGACGAGTGCACCGACGCCACCGACGACTGCGTCGAGACGATCGCGACGTGCACCAACGGCGACGGCTCCTTCACCTGCGCGTGCAACGCGGGCTACACGGGCGACGGCACCACGTCCGGCACCGGCTGCACCGACATCGACGAGTGCACGCTGGCGACCCACGACTGCGTCGCGCTCGCGAAGTGCGCCAACACCCTGGGCTCGTTCGCGTGTACCTGTCCGTTCACGCTCACGGGCGATGGCAAGACCGGCGGGACGGGCTGCACGTCCGACGTCGAGCTCCTTCACTACCAGTTCGACGGCTTGGGCACGTCGGTCCCCAACGTCGCGCTGAATCCTCCCGCCGGGACGGCGACGGCGACCCTCATGGGCGGGCTCACGCAGGGAGCCGGCGGCCAGTGCGGCGGGGCCCTCATTGGTACGGGTGTCGCAAACACCGACTACCTGGACACGGGCTGGGCGACGAGCCTCGGCACCGGCGCGTGGACCATTTCGTTCTGGAGCAAGGGGATCAGCACCTCGAACGTTCTCTTCTACGTCTTCGGGGGGGCCCTCCCAACCGGTTTTCGGTGCTTCACGAACGGCGTCGCGGGAGCGACGAACTGGGTTATCCGTGGCCCGGGCCTGAGCGACACGTACATCAATGGCGGGGCCCTCGGGACGCCGACGATGAACACCTTCGTTTACGACCCCGGGGCCGCCAACCTGAAGGGTTACCTGAACGGCACGCTCGTCACGACGGTGGCTCAAGGCGCTCTCGACATCACCGAGAGCGGTCCCTTCAAGGTCATGGGAAACTCAACAAACCGCGTGGGCGCACCCGCCGGCGGTCTGCTCGACGAGTTCCGCGTCTACAGCCGCGCGCTGATGGCGACCGAGGTCGCCAATCTGTACGCCGCCACTTGCCCCCCCTGACGCGGCCACGGGACGAGCAACGTGTGGCCGTGAAGATCGGCGCGTGCGAGAGTGCGCCGCGTGGCACGACCGGGAGATTTCGACTGGGCCAAGGCGCTCTCCGATCCAGGGTATTTCCCTGCGCGAGGCGACGTCGAGGCGCTGTTCGGTCTCGTCCGTTCCGCTGACAAGAAGCTCGCGCTGAAGGCGGAGAAGGCGCTCATGAGGCTCGCGCCTGAGGCGGGGGCGGGGCTTGCCCGCGAAGTAGGGGAGCGGCTCGCGAAGGCAGGTGGCGGCGAGCGCGCTCGGCTCGTGCGGCTCGCGGGCAGGCTCGCGCGCGGAGGCGTCGAGCCCGAGGTCGCAGAGGCGCTGCGAGGGCTGGTGCTCGCCGAAGCAGCGAGCAGCGACGCGGGCGTGCGGCGGCAGGCATACGCGGCCATGGGCGGGTTCGCAGCGGGTGCGGCTGGGGAGGGTGCTGCGGATGATGCGGCGGGCGATGCTGCGGGTGGTGCTGCGGGTGTTGCTGCGGGTGTTGCTGCGGGCGGGTTCGAGCGCGCGCTCGCGGTGTTGCTCGCCGCGACCGAGAGCGAGTCGCGCCCGGAGATCCTGCGCGCCTTGGCCTCCGCATTGGGCAGTTGCGGTGACGCGCGTGCCCAGCGTGGGATCGAGCGGCTCGCGCAACACGCTGCCGCCGATCCGGAGCTCGCGCGGCTCGTCGGCGAGGGCAGGACGAAGCTCGCGCGGCTCGCTGGACGCGGCGGTGAGAGTCGCCTCGATCTGGACACGAAGCTCTTCGATGTGACGGCTTGGTTGCACGTGCGCCGCGGGCTCGAGGAGATCGCGCGGGACGAACTTCCGAGCGGGATCGACCTCCGCATCGATGCGCCGGGGAGGCTCGTGGGCAGGCTCTCGGGAGTGACCCTGCGTTCGCTGTTCGAGGCGCGCACGCTGCTGCGCGTCGGCTTTCCGCTCGCGGTCGAGGGTGGGGCGAACCGGACGGAGCAGGCCAATTCGCCTGCCTATTCGCAGGCCGAGCCGCAGGTGGCATTGGCGGGCGCGGAGGAGGCATTGGCGGGCGCGGAGGAGGGCGCGCTCGAGCGACTCGTCGTCGACGCCTTGAGCTCGCCGTCGACGCTGAAGCTGGTCGAGCGCCTCACCGGCACGAGCCGGCTTCGCTATCGCATCGAGTGGGCGGCCGGCGGTCGGAGGCGCGGGCTCACCATGCACATCGCCGACGGCGTGGCGCGCCTGCGCCCGGGCTTCGTGAACGATCCGAGCGGCGCCGATTGGGAGCTCGTCGTGCACGAAGCGGGCGCTGTCTCGCCGGCGGGCCCGGATGCGTCGGCTCCGGCGGGCGCGGGTGAGGGCCACGCGGCTCGTTCGGTCGCGCTCGAGCTCTGGCCGCGCGGGCTCGACGATGTGCGCTTTCGCTATCGGGTCGCCGACGTGCCCGCGGCCTCGCACCCGACCCTGGCTGCGGCCCTGGCGCGCGTCGCAGGCACGCGTCCCGATGACGTCGTGTGGGACCCGTTCGTGGGCAGCGCTTGCGAGCTCGTCGAGCGCGCGCGACTCGGTGCGGCGGCGGCGTTCTACGGCACCGACACGGAGGAGGCCGCGCTCGCGGCGGCGCGTCGCAACCTCGGGGCCGCGGGCGTCACTGCGGAGCTCGCGTGCACGGATGCGCGGAAATTCCGGCCCCGGAGGCCCATCACGCTGGTGCTCACGAATCCGCCGATGGGGCGCCGCGTGCTCGACGTGCGCGCGCTCGGTGGCCTCTTCGAGCAGCTCTTCGCGCACGCGCGGAGCGTCATGGCGACGGGCGGCCGCTTCGTGTGGCTGTCGCCATTCCCGCGGGACACCGAGAGGATGGCGCTAGAACAGGGCTTTCTGCTCACCTACAAGAGCCGCGTCGACATGGGCGGGTTCTGGGCGGAGCTGCAGCGCTTCGAGCTCGGACCACGAGAAGTCGGAGCCGCCGCCGTGCGCTCGGGGGAGCGGCATGTGGACCGGAGTCCGCGGCTCGGCGCCGATTTGCCGTCGACGCCGGGGGGCGGCGCGGGGCGCAAGCGGCGCATCGTGCGCTGAGGACGCCACAACGCAACTCCCGCCGTAGCTCCCAGTCGACGAAACGAGTGGCAGGCGGAGGCGTCGGTCCCGCCCCACCAAGAGGACGAGCACAACGGGTGTCGCGACCGGCTATATTGAGAACGTGGACCCCGCGCGGCTCGGCACGGGGCAGGCGCGACAACGCCAACACGCCGCGTTAGTTGCTTCTCTTGCTCGTCCGGCCCGTTCGGCGCGAGCGCGGTGCAGCGCGGCTCGAAGCGCGCCTTGCGAGCTACGAGGACCTGCTGGCGCGGACCGGCGACGAGCGCGTCGAGATCCTCGCCGGAGAGGTGGTTGTGCTTCCGAGTGTATTGCCGCGCCACTCGAAGGCGCAAAGTGCGTTGGCGAGGTTCATTGGCGGCCCGTTCGATGGCGACGACGGACGTGGTGGTCCAGGCGGGTGGTGGATTTTCGTAGAGGTTGACGCGCGACTCGCGCGTCACGACATCGTGAGGCCGGATCTCGCGGGCTGGCGGCGACCGCGACTGATGGATCCGTGGGACACTCGCCCGATCGATGTTGTGCCCGACTGGATCTGCGAGGTCGTTTCGCCATCGAACGCTGCGCACGATCGCGTGCACAAGCGCAACCTCTACGCCAAGCGCGGGGGCGCCCATTACTGGATCGTCGATCCGGCGGAACGTACGCTCGAAGCTTTGCGGCTCGCCGACGGCTCCTGGGTAGACGCCGGCAGCTACGATGGCTCCGCGAGCGCGCGCATTGCACCGTTCGAAGCGGTAGAGCTTGAAGTCGGGCGGCTTTTCCCGCCGCCGCCAGCGTAGCGCGAAGCGTCACGGGCGGTATCGAGAGGCGCGGCTACCAAATGGTCGCGACAATCTTGAGCGGACGAATGAGCTCGTCCCGCGTGATGAGGGGACGGCGGAGGTGCAGCGCGGTCGCGACGATGAAGCGATCCGCGTGATCGGGGTGCATCTCGAGCGAGTCGGCGAGCAAAGCGAGCTCGACGGTCAACGGCAGCGGCTCCACGCGTGGGATGGCGCAGAGCTTCTGGCACCAGTCGCTCACGCTCATCCCGAGCTCGAGTTTGCGCTTGCGGACCAACAAGGAAACTTCCCAGAAGACGATGGTAGGCACCCCCAGCCGCTCGGCTGCCGCGATGGCGTCTGCGGCACGCCTGCCAAGCCTCTTTGGATCGGCGCTCCACCACACCGTCGCGTGCGTGTCGAGAACGATCACCGGGGGCTTTCCTCTCCGCCGAGGGCCCACCCTGTGTGCCAACGTCGGGTGAGACAGCTCCCTCTGGATATCTCTGTACCGAAGGGCGGAGAATGGATCCCCGAACGTGCCCAAGCCATCCGCAGTTTCTGGTCCTGAAAAGTCGAACGGAGCGGGCCCCCGCGACCAC
>SYFR01000361.1 GCA_005800325.1 Myxococcales bacterium
CGAGATCGCGCACGTTATTGAAGCTCGCCTCGAGCGCGCTCGCGCCGTCGCCCGAGTAGCCCGCCTCGCCGTTGCCCGCGATCGTGTCGATGACGCCGGTCGCGATGTCGACGCGCCGAATGCGCTGGTTCAGTGCGTCGGCGATGTAGAGCGCGCCGCCCGCGTAGCAGAGCGCGCCCGAGGGTTCGGGGTTGCCGCCCGCCTCGAACGCGAGCTCGGCCATCAATGCTGGGCCGCCGTCGCCGCCGAAGCCCTTCGTGCCGGTGCCGGCCAGCGTCGCCATCGTCCCGTCCGCGTCGGCCGCGACGCTCCGCACCCGGAAATTTCGCTGATCCAGGATGTAGAGCTCACCGTCATCGCCGTACGCGAGCGCCTTCGGTTGGTTGAAGCTCGCGCTGCGGCCCGGGCCTCCGTCGCCGCCGAAGCCGGGGCTCTTGCCGTAGATCACGACGACGTTGCCGGTCTCGGGATCGAGCTTGCGGATCTTGTGGTTGTGCCACGACGCGAACACGACGGTGCCGTCGCCCTGGAACACGATGTCCGTGGGGTGATTGAGGCTCACGTCGAGCCCGGGGGCGCCAGGCTCCATGAGGTCGAGCCCGCCCGGCGCGCCGTCGCCGACGAACGTGCCGACGGCGGTCGCGACGGTGTCGTCCGCGTTCACCTTGCGGAGCATGTGGTTGTTCCAGTCGAGGAACCACGGCGTGCCATCCGGCGCGAAGCTCAGGTCGAGCGGCCAGTAGAGCATCGTCTCGCGCCGATCCTTGCCGTCGCCGTTGAGGCCGAGCTCGCCGGTGCGCCCGGCCCACACGCAGGCCTTGCCCGCCTCTTCTTCGCAGCGGGGCTCGGGCTCTGGGTCGCAGCCCGCGACCGCGAGCGCGGTGAGCGCACCCAGCATCATCGGTGCGCGTGTTCGCAGCAGCGAGCCGCGGCAAGGGGGGGATTCGGTCGTCATCGATCGTTGCTCCTCGTCGTTCGTGCGCTCGCGCCGCTGGCGGTTTTTCAGTCGCTAGCATACGTGCCCGCGGCGATCTCGGTTTCACCCTTGTAAAGGAGCATGCCGCGCACGAGCGGGAAGGCGGCGACCTGACCGCCCGCGCACCACACGCCGCCGTCCGGATCGAGCCACACCGCGTGAAAGTCGTCCTGCAGCGCGATGCCGGTGTCCTCGAGCTTCCAGCCGTCGTCGTCGCGACGCATCACCGCGCCGAGAAATCCCGCGGCGTAGGCGCGCCCGCCCTGCGCGTAGACTCCCGTCATTTGCGGCGCCCCGGCGGGCGTCACGTCGGCGAAGCCCTGGCCCTCGTCCTCGAGCATGGTGCCGCTGCCGAAGCCGCCGACCGCGATCGTCCGCTCGTCATCGCCGTGCACCGTGAACAGCGTTCGCGTGGTTCCGGTCGCGCGCGGCTCGAAGGCCTCGCCGTCGTAATGGAGCGCGAGCCCTCCCGAGCCGACGAGCCACACGTCGCTCGCGCTGCGGCCCCACACCTTGAACACCGTCGCCGTCGACGACAGCTCGCTCGGCACGCCCACGGCCTCGGCCCACGCGCTGCCGTCGAAGCGCCACACGAAGCCGCCGGTCGGTGAGCTGCCCGCGCCGCCGACCGCCCACACGTCGTCCGGTGCGCTGCCCCAAATTCCGAAGACGGTCCCGTCGCCCGGCGTCGTCATCGCCTCGAGCTTGCCGCCGTCGTAGCGGAGGATCCGCCCGCCTTCGCCGCCCATGAACACGGGGCCGCCCGCGAAGCCGTGCACCCACCAGAGATCGCCCTCGCTCGGCGCTGCGAGGCGCGTCCACGCGACCCCGTCATGGCGCAGGATCATGGGCCCCGAGCCGTCGCCCGGATCGCCGCCCACCGTCCACACGTCGCTCGTCGTCGCGCCCCAGATCGAGATGAGCGCGCCCGGCAGCTCGCCGAAGAGCTGCTGCCACTTTGGCTCGTCCACCGGCGGGGCGGGCGCGGGATCGCAGCCGAGCAGCGTCATGGCTGCCACGAGCCAGAGGCGCGCGAGCTTGGAAGGCGTCCGAGTGAAAAGCATGCGGCGTGCGCCGAAGTGCGAAGCGGTTCAAACCGTAGCACGCGGTTGCCGAGTGGCGCCCGTTCCGGTAGCGAGTGGACATGCGCGCTCGCACTTTCAGTTCAGCGGTGTTCGGGCTCGGCTCGGCGGCGCTGCTCGCGGCTGCATGCTCGGCCACCGGCGACGCGGCCAGCACGGGTACGGGCTCGTCGGGCACCTTCGCCTCGACGGGGACGGGCAGCGGCAGCTGCGGGCAGTGCGAGCTCGGCGGCATGTTCACGCCGTGCAACGAGGACGGCTCGCCCGGCACCCCCATCACCTGCCCCGCGGCGTGCACGCCGGGCGTCGGCTGCAGCGACTGCGAGGCGGGACAGAAGTCGTGCGTGAACAACGAGGTGCACGAGTGCACACCCGACGGGAAGCTCGGCGAGCTCGTCGAGACGTGCGATTCCAACGCCGGATTGGCTTGCTCGGGCGGCGAGTGCAAGCCCGGCTGCGCCGTCGCGAGCGATCAGCCGTCGAACGTCGGCTGCGAGTTCTGGGCGGTCGATCTCGATCAGCAGGACGCCTTCAACGATCCGGCGAACGCGCCGTGGGGAGTCGTGCTCGCGAACGCGGGCGAGGCAGCGGCCGAGGTCGTGATCGAGCTGAACGAGGCGCCGCCCGGCACGCCTCCCGCGCTGTCGATCGTCACGCAAGCGACGTTGCAGCCGGGCAAGCTCGAGAAGATCGTGCTGCCGACGCGCGAGCTCGACTGCGGCGTCAAGCCGAACGACTACGCCTCGCCGGGCACCTGCCTCTCGTCGAACGCGTATCGCATCACCGCGACGAGCCCGATCGTCGTCTACCAGTTCAATGTGTTCGAGAACGCCTTCTCGAACGACGCCTCGCTGCTCTTGCCGACGAACGCCCTCGGCTACGTCTACCGCGTCATCAACTGGTCGGCGGGGCACCCCGTGAAGATCGGCGGCTTCGGCATCATCGATCGCTCGTACGTGACCATCGTCGGCACCGAGGCCAACACGCACGTCACGGTGAAGCCCTCGTGGCGCGTGCGCGGCAACGGCTCGATCCCGGCGACGGGGAAGGGCGGCACCATCGAGGCGGACCTCGGGCCGTTCGATGTGCTCAACCTCGAGACCGACGACGCGACATTGCAAGAGGCGAGCATGCCGGGCGTCGCCGATCTCACCGGCACGGTCGTGCAGTCGAATCACCCCGTGGCGGTGTTCAGCGGCGTCGAGAGCACGAGCGCGCCCTATCACGTGGAGATCCCCACTTACCCGGGCTGGACGGACGACAGCACCTGCTGCCTCGATCACCTCGAGGAGCAGATGTTTCCGCTCGAGTCGATCGGCAAGAACTTCGTCATCACCCGCAGCCCCGTGCGCTCGACTGGCAGCTACAAAGAGCCCGACGTCCTGCGCTTCGTGGGCGCTGCAGCGAAGGCCACGGTCACGACCACGCTGCCGCCGCCGTTCGACAGCTTCACGCTCGAGCCCGGCGAGGTGAAGGACACCTGGACGGACGTGGACATCATCGTGACCGCGACCGAGCCCGTGCTCATTGGCCAGTTGCTCGTGAGCCAGGGCTACGTCGACGGGGCGCTCAAGGGCGATCCGTCGCTCACCGTATTTCCGCCGGTCGAGCAATACCGTTCCGACTACGTGTTTCTCACGCCGGGCTCGTGGTCGGAGAACTGGGTAGTCGTGTCGGCCGAGGTCGGCGCGAGCGTCACGATCGACGGCGCGGCTCCCGGAGGCTGCATCGTCGCGCCTGCGGGCACGCTCGACGGCAAGAGCCACGAGGCGCGCCGCTGCCCACTCTCGGAGGGCGCGCACACGCTCAGCGGCGACAAGCCCTTCGGCATCGTGGCTTACGGTTACGGCGCGGCCGGCAGCTATGCTTTTGCGGGCGGCGCCGACGTGAAGCGGATCTACGATCCCCCGCCGATCAAGTAGCGAGCGTCGCGGAGCGGCTCGCAACCGTCGCACGCGGCCCGCTCCCTCCTCCCTCGCGTGACAGGGACGCTCGCGTCGACGCCCGTCGTCATGGCGCTCGAGCTATGTGTTGCGCCTCGAGTCTCCTATACTCTGCCGATCATGGGGTCGAGGGTCGCGCGCGGGGTCTTGCTATTGGCGCTGGTCATCGTCCAGACCGGCTGCGGCCCGCGCTCGCGCTACCACGCCGACGCCCCCGTGAATCAGCAAGTCCCCTGGGGCTCGGCCGCGCCGCGTCCGCCCGGTGCGCCCTATTCCGGGCCAGTGGCTCCGCCGCCGCTGCCGGCGGCCGCGGCATGGGGCCTCTCATGCAGCGCAGACTCGCAGTGCCTGCTTCACCGCTGCAACGCCGCCGCGGGACGCTGCTCGTTCCCTTGCCAGGGGCCGGCGGACTGCGCCACTGGATCCATATGCATGCTGGGCGTCTGCGCCGGCATTCCCTGGACGGCGAACGCGACACCGCAAGTCCCGCCGCAGGGAGCACCCGGGGCGCCGCCGCTACCCGGCGTCGACTACGACTATCGCCTCGCGCTCAAGCTCTCGCCGGTGCCCTTCTCCCCTTGGGCTGGAGACGAGCTCGGCAGCCCGCACCTGCGGGACGTGATGAGCCACACCCAAGACCGATGGCCGATGCAAAACGGTGGTCCGTCCACGGCGGCGCATGAAACGCTGCATCAAATTCACGCCGAAATGGGGAACACCACCTCCGAGCACGACGCCTTCGTCTACCTCGAGCAGGGCCAGGGCGCGTTCGTCGCCGAGCCCGACCTCGTGCTGGCGCGCGTGCGGGACTGGGTGCCCGCCGGCGCGCGCGAGCTAGCGAACAGCCGCTATCGCCTCTATCTCATCGAGCAGGCGAAATCCTTTACAGAGGTGCTCTACCTCTTCGACGAGTGGGGCGCGTATGTTGGCAATGGCCGCGTCAGCGTCGAGCAGGCACGAGGCGGTTGGTATCAAGCCGGGAACTACCAGGTGGATGAGGTCGACGGGATGGTCGACTTTCTCTACTTCGGCTCCGCGGCCATGCTCGCCGTGCGACAGCTCGAGCCCGCCTATTTCCACGGCAATGAGCAGCTCAAGGCGGTATTCGCGGTGCTCGCCGAGTCGACGATGCGCTGGTATTCCGAGGGGATCCGCGTCCCGGGATTTCAGGGCTTCCACGCGGAAGAGCTGATGGCACACTTCACGTCATCGCCCGAAAACGCGCCCATTCGCGCGATGCTGCGCGAGTGGTACGGCTCGACGTGGACGCAGCGCTTGTTCGGGTTTTCGTGAGCTCGAAGCGTGGCGTTCGGCGCCTCGAGAAGCCGCAGCGCCGCGCGGCCGGGGAGACTTAGGGATCCCAGCTGCTGTCAGGCTGCCGACCTGAGACAACTTGGCAGGCTTTTTCGTCTCCACGATGGTTCGAGTTGGTTTCAGCGTGATGTAGGTGTCGCGCAGGAAACTGGGAGGTCTTGAATGACGTTCAAAAAGGTTGGACTCGGTACGGCAGTGGTATTTGCTTCGATGCTCTCTGCGGTAGGCACGACCTACGCCGACGAGGCGTCCGCGGTCAGCGCGGAGGCGCCCGCGGCAAGCGCGGAGGCGCCCGCAGCGACGCCAGCGCCTGCGGCCGAACAGGATGGGGTCCGCTTTCGCGGGGGCATCTCCGCCGGCGGTGGCTTGGAGATGGTGAGCGCCGGGGACCTAAGCGTCAGCGCGGCCATGGGCGGCATCGACGGGCGAATCGGCGCCCAGATCAACGACCTCATCGGCGTGTACGCGCAGCCCCACCTCTCCTTCGGTTCGTTCGACAACGGCCTCGGACTTGGTGGCTTGACGGGCACGATTTCAGGGACGGCGCTGGTGGACTTTACGTTCATCGACCGGATCTTCGTCGCGGCTGGCGCGGGCTATGGAGTGCTGAACAATCCCAATGGCCCGGCGTTGCACTTTCGGGCAGGCGGCTATCCGCTCGTGGGCGACGGGGAAAACGGCATTCGTCGCAAGGGCCTCATGGTCGGCGCCGACCTCCGGGTCATCTTCGTGGACGGTGCGACGGCCATCTTCCCGATGGGCTCGATCGGATATGAAGCGTTCTGACTTCGCGCCCGGGGGGCTAGAGCTTACGGCCCTGCGGCGACCACGCCTCGGGATCCCCGAGCCCGAGGGTCTTGAGCTGCGGCTCGAGCTGCGCGCGCGGACCGACGACGACGATCGAGAAGAGGCTCGCGTCGAGGTACTTCGCGGCGACTGCGGCGAGCTCCTCGCTCTTGGCGCGCTGGCGGGCGAGGCTCGCGCGGGCGTCGTGATCATGGGGTAGCTCGAGCAAGGCGAGCGAGCCGAGGCGCGAGACGAGGTGGTCGAGCGTCTCGTTCGTCTCGATGAGCTCGGTGAGATCGCGCGCGCGCACCTTCTCGAGCTCTTCGAGCGTGAGGCCCGAGGCGCGCATCTTCTCGAGCTCGGCGAGCGTCTCGCGGAGCGCCGGCGCGGTGACATCGACGAACACCGACGCTTGCGCGACGAAGGGGCCCTGGGCGCGGGTCTCGAGGAACGACGAGCGCGCTCCGTAGGTCCAGGCGTGATCTTCGCGGAGGTTCTGGTTGAGGCGCGAGGTGAAGGAGCCCCCGAGCGCGGTGTTCACGAGGTCGGCGAGCGGCGCTTCGGGGGCCGAGACGCGCAGGCCCGGCGCGACGACGGCGATCACGGACTGCGGCGCGTCAGGGCGATCGACGAGCGCGAGCCGCGGGCGGGACTCGATCGGTGCCGACGCGATGGCACGGGCGGGCGGCGGCGCGCTCGGCGGCTTCCAATCCGCGAGGTGCGCCCTGAGCTCTTGCTCGATCTCGGCGCGCGTGACGTCGCCCGCCACGACGAGGACCGCGCGATCGGGCCGATAGTGCCGCGCATAGAAGCCGCGCACGTCGCCCGGCGTCACGGCCTTCGCGGCGTCGAGCTGGCCGAGGGTTGGGTGCCCATACGGCGTCTTGCCATCGTAGAGCACCGCGCGGCACACGACCTGCGCCACGCTCTCCGCGCTGTCGTCGCGGCGGCGGAGCTGATTCTGCCAGAGCTTGCCGACGCGCTCGAGCTCGGCGTCGCTCAGCTTCGGGCGCGCGACGACGTCCGCGAAGATCGAAAATCCCTGCGCGAAGCCCTTCTTCAGCACCGTGAGCGAGACGCGGCTGCCGTCGAGGCCGGCGTCGGTCACGAGCGTCGCGCCGAGCTCTTCGATCGCCGTCGAGATCCCGATCGCGTCGCGCGCGCCGGCGCCCTCGTCGAGCATGTTGGCGGTGAAGTGCGCGAGGCCGGGCAGCTTCTCCGGATCGTCCGCCGAGCCGACCGGCATCGCGAGCGTCACCGACACGAGCGGCAGCGACGGCCGCTCGACGAGCCACACGGTGAGGCCGTGCTCGGTGCGAAACACGTCGACCTTCGGCGCCTGATAGGGAGTCGGGCGCTCGAGCGTGGGCTTCGGTCCGAGCGGGTCGAGCGAGGCGGTGGGCGTTGGCATGGGCGGCTTCGGCGCGTTCGGCGGTGGATTGCAGGCGACGATCCCGCTGCCGAGGAGGCCGGTCGCGACGATGCCGGCGGCAGCAGCTGCGAGCGCACGTAGCGCTCGGCGCGCGCGCCACTCGATGCGCCGCTCGATGCGCTGCGAAGCAACCCACTCGCGGTTCACGACGCGCCCACTCATGGCTGCCTCGCAGGTTGGGCCTTCGGCAGGATCCGCACGACGACGCGCGCCTTCGGATCGAGCGTCTGATCGGCGTAGCGCATGAGCTCGGCGGGTGTGGCCTTGAGGTAGCGATCGAGATCGGCCTGGATGTAGCCCGGATCGCCTCGCTCTGCGAAATAGCCGTTGAGCATGCTCGCGCGCGTGGCGAGCCCCTGCACGCGCGAGACGAACGAGGTCTCGTAGCTGATGCGCGCGCGCTCGAGCTCATCTGGTCGCACCGGCACGCCGCGCACCTTGGCGAGCTCGGCGTCGAGCTCTTTCTCGAGGTCGTCGAGCGACACGCCGGGGCGCGCGATCGCCTCGATGGTGAAGTAGGAGCCCTGACTCTGGGAGGACTGGTACGCCTGCACCGACTGCGCGAGCTGCTTCTCGTAGACGAGCGGCTGGTAGAGGCGGCTCGCCTTGCCGCTCGTGAGGACGGCGGCGAAGAGATCGAGCTCGGCGTCGCCCGGCGAAAAATGCGCGGGGCTGTGCCACGCCATGATGACCTTCGGCAAGCTGACGTTGTCCTCGAGCGTCTGGCGCTTCTCGCCGTCGAGCTTCACGGGCGGCGGCGCGGCGGCGCGGGCTGGTGCCTTCGCGGCCGGGATCGCGCCAAAATATTTCTCGACGAGCGGCATCGCAGTCTTCGGATCGAAGTCCCCCGCGACGACGAGCGAGCTGTTCGCGGGCACGTAATTCTCGGCGAAAAAGGCGCGCACGTCGGCGACGCTCGCCGCTTCGAGATCTTCGTGCGAGCCGATGACGGGGTGATGGTAGGGGTGTCCCGCTGGGTAGAGGAGCTCCGGCAGCACGAGCTCCGCCTTGCCGTAGGGCTGGTTCTCGACCTGCTGGCGGCGCTCGTTCTTCACGACGTCGCGCTGCGTGTCGAGCTTGTCCTGGGTGATCTGGCGACCGAGCTCGCTCGCGCGATCGGCCTCCATCCAGAGCAAGAGCGGCAGGATGTGGCTCGGCCCGACGTCGTAGTAATCGGTGCGATCCTGGCTCGTCCAGGCGTTGTTCGAGCCGCCCTCTTTTTCCATCCAGGCGTCGAACATCTTCTCGGGCACGCGCTCGGTGCCCATGAACATCAGGTGCTCGAAGAGGTGCGCGAAGCCGGTGCGCTTCAACTTCTCGTCGCGCGAGCCGACCTGGACGTTGACGTTGACGACCACGAGCGGGCTCGTGTGATCCTCGTGCAGGAGCACGGTCAGCCCGTTCGGGAGCGCGTGCCTGACGTAGGGGATGGCGACCGCGCTCTTGGCGGCGGCCCCGGCGGTGCTGGTGTTGCCGGGCGCCGCGGCGGCCTCCATCGCCAAGGTTCCGAGCAGCGTGCCGAGGGCGACTCCGTGGGGACGCATCATCGGCCGCGCACCGTGGTACGCCCCGCGCCCCGCGTCCACCGTGGTCCGCGCCGCGCATGAGCACCGCGGGTCCACGGGCCCGGTCGCCTGTCGGCCATCCTGTCGGCCCTGGATCCTTGCGTGCGAGTGCGCCGAGGGTTAGAGGGCTCTGCCCCCTCGTTTCTTGTCCTTTCTCTAGGCCGGGCGCCTAGGACGAGCCCCCCATGTTCGACGTCATCAAGAAGCTGTTCGGCACCTCCCACGAGCGCACGGTTCGCCGGCTCAAGCCGCGCGTGGCGCAGATCGCGGCGCTCGAGGCGTCGCTCAAGAAGCTGTCCGACGACGCGCTCAAGGCCAAGACCCCCGAGCTGCGCGAGAAGCTCTCGCAGGGGGCGACCCTCGACGACATCCTCGTGCCCGCGTTCGCCGTCGTGCGAGAGGCGAGCCGCCGAGCGCTCGGGATGAGGCACTTCGCCGTGCAGATGCTCGGCGGCATGGTGCGGCACGAAGGCAAGATCGCCGAGATGCGCACCG
>SYFR01000362.1 GCA_005800325.1 Myxococcales bacterium
CGCGCGGCGATCTCGGTGTGGAGTTCAGCCCCGAGCGCGTGCCCGTGATGCAGCGCAAGATCCTGGGCCTCGCCCGCATGCACCAGCGGCCGGTCATCGTCGCGACCGAGATGATGCAGTCGATGATCACCGCGATGCGGCCGACCCGTGCGGAGGCGAGCGACGTCGCGACGGCGGTCTTCGACGGCACCGATGCGGTCATGCTCTCGGGCGAGACGGCCACGGGCGCCCACCCGGCGCTGGTCGTGCGGACGATGCACAAGATCATCGTCGAGGCGGAGCAAAGCGCGTTTTATCGGGCCAGCACGAGTCGCAAGGCAACCGAGCGTGCGCGCGTGTCCGAGGCGATCGCGCGCGGCGCCTGCGACATTGGCGCGGCGGTAGGCAGCAAGGTGCTCGTGGCGTTCACCGAGAGCGGACAGACGGCGCGCTTCGCGTCCGGCGCGCGGCCGTCGATGCCGATCATCGGCCTGTCGCCCAACATCAAGACGCTCCGGCAGCTCTGCTTGCTCTGGGGGATCGTGCCGATCTTCGTCGAGCCTCTTCGTGCCTCCGACGAGATGGTCGATCGGGCGCACGCGCTGCTCTTGGCCAATGGTATCGTCTCTCCGGGAGACTCGTTCGTCGTCATCTTCGGCGCACCCGTCGGTGTGTCCGGTACGACGAACGCCATTCAGGTCAAGGTCGTGGAGTGAGCGCCGCGCCCAGCTCGGATCGGCTACCGCAGATCGGCAAGTACGAGCTGCTCGAGGAGCTCGGCCACGGGGGTATGGCCACCGTCTACCGCGCGCGCGACCCGCGGCTCGAGCGCGACGTCGCGGTGAAGCTCATCCACAAGCACCTGCGCGAGCACGCCGAGGTGCGGAGCCGATTCGTGGCCGAGGCGAAGGCCGTGGCCAAGCTTCGGCACCCGGGCATCGTCGATGTCTACGACGTCGCAGAGGACGACGACCCCGAGCGGTACCTCGTCGTCGAGCTGATTCGCGGCACGACGCTGCGCAAGCTGCTCGACAGCCACCCGACGATGCCGGCCGAGATCGTGGCGATCCTCGGGTCGATCCTCTGCGACGCCGTGCAGCACGCCCACGATGCGGGCGTGATTCATCGCGACATCAAGCCCGAGAACGTGCTCGTCGAGATCGCGCCACCGCCGGGAGACGGCGCTGCGGTTCCGGCGGCGCGCGCGTCGAACAGCGGCGCGGCAGGCTCCGATCCGCAAGCTGCCGATCGCTCGGGGACGTCCTCGTCGCGGCGCGGCCGCGTGCGCGTCAAGCTCACCGACTTCGGGATCGCGAAGGTGCTCGATGCACAGGGCGTGACGTCGACGGGCCAGATCTTGGGCTCACCGGCGCACATGGCTCCGGAGCAGATCGAGGCCGGCGAGATCGGCCCGCACACCGACGTCTTCGCGCTTGGCGTGCTCATGTACGAGTGCATGGTGGGGCACCTTCCGTTTCACGGGAGCAATCCGGCGCAGGTCCTGCGGCGCGTGCTCGGCGGTACGTACGACGCGCCTGACGCGGAGCGTCCCGAGATCGGTGCGCGTTGGGCAGCGATCCTCGCCGGTGCGCTACAGCATGAGATCGCGAACCGAACGAAGAGCGCGGCCGAGCTCGCCGAGTCGATCGCGCGGGAGCTCACGGCGCTCGGGATCGACGACAGAACGAAGTGGCTCGAAGATTATTTCGCGAGCCCCGACGAAGCTCGCGCGGAGCTCGTCGCGTCGATCGTGCCGCGTCTCATCGAGCGTGGCGAACGTGAGCACCGGAATGGCGCGGCGCTGGCCGCAGCCGGTGATCTTAACCGCGCGCTCGCGCTGCGTCCCCACGACCTGGCGATTCTCAAGCGCGTGGGTACCCTGGCGCGAGCGCGGGCGATGCGTGAGTGGGTGCGAAAGGCGGTGCTCCTCGCAGCCTGCGCTTCGCTCGTCGGCGTGCTGGCGTTCGGTACGACACGGCTCGTGAAATCACAGCGCGCGAGAGGCGACGTCGTCCCGGTGATCGCGTCGGCGCCGCTCGTAGCAACCGCCGAGCCCGCGACTCCGGCCGTGACGAGCGCGCCTGCATCCGCGTCGAGCGGGAGCGAGGCCCGAGGCGCGGAACCCGCGACGGTGTCGCCGACCTCGAGCGCGCTCGTAGCCGTGAGCCGTGGAGCTCTCGATGCGCGGGTCGGGCGCGTCCAGCGGCGCGTGCGGTTTCATGCAACTCCCGAGGGGGCGCGCCTCACGCTGAACGGGACCGAGCTCGCGTGGTTCGGGCAGGTGCACGTCCTCGCTCCGGGGAGCTACTCGGTCACCGGGGCGATGCCTGCCGATGTGCCGTGCTGCGAGCCCGTCACGCTCGGCGTCACGGTGACCGCGCCGCCGAAAGAGGCCCCAGACGAGCTGCAGACCGTGGCCGTGCCGCTCACGATCAAGCCGGCGCGCGCCATGCTTGCCGGCTCGCCGGCGGGCAGCTCGATGACCTGCGACAACGGGCTAACCGTGGCCCAGCAGGGCATCGCGAGCGTACGGATGACCCGCGTGGAGTGGGCCGGCGCGTGCAGCTTCAGCCCGGGCGGCACGAAACGGCGCGTGACCCTGCGGGCGGGCGAGCTCACGAAGGTGTCCTGGCCGCGGTGATCCGGGGGAGGCGCGGTGCGCTCGTCGACGCGCATTTGTGACGGCGTCGCGCTCGCCGCCGGCGCTCACATCGAGTAGTCACGGGCAGAGTGCGACTGCGCGCAATTGCCCTGGTCGTCGCAGCCTGCGCCATGACGTCGCCGGTGTACGCGAGCCTGCACAGCGATTTCGAGGCTGCGCGCAGTCTATTCACGAGTGGCCAATACGAAGAGGCAGCGCAGCTCTTCGCGCGCGTACTCGATGAGCCGCTCGAGCCGACCGCTCCCGACTTCAAGAAGCGGCGCGAGATCCTCGAGGCGGCGCGACCGGTCTACGCGGCCTGCCTCGTGGCGTTGGGGCGCTCGAGCGAGGCCGATCGCGTCATCCTCGAGCAGCTGCGCGACGATCCGTTTTACGAGCCGGCGCCAGGACAGTTCGCGCAGCCCGTGATGTTTCGGTACATCGCGGTGCGCGAGGAGCACCTGACGGAGCTCGACGCGCTCAAGCAGCGTGTTCTGCGGACGCGGCAGGAGAGCCTCCTGAAAGAAGAGCGGCAGCGTGAGCTCGACGAGGGGCGGCTCGCCAAGCTCGAGGAGCTCGCGGGCACCGAGACCGTCGTCGAGGCCCGCTCGAGGCTCGTCGCGACGGTGCCGTTCGGAATTGGACAGCTCCAGAACGGCAGCTCCGGGCTCGGGGCGTTCTTCGCGGCGAGCGAGGTGGTCGGCGTGGCAGCGACGATCGCCTCCGCGTTCGTGGCGCACGACTTCGCGTCGGTCGATTGCCGCGAGCACACCGACGTGGATTGCGTCGAGCTCGAGCGGCGCTTCGATACGGCACGCGCCGTGAATTGGGCGAGCTTTGCCGTCACCGGCGCGCTCATCGTCGCAGGTGTCGCGGAGGCCCACGTGTCGTTCGTGCCAGCGACGACGACGCGAAAGCGGCGCGCTATCCCGCCTCGCGTGACCCTGGAGCCCGCCGTCGTCTTCGCCGAAGAAGGTGCCCTCGTTGGCGTCACGGCGCGGTTTTTCTGAGGAGCTGCGGTGTGTGTGGCGACCCCTCTCTCGTGAGACAGCAACCATGAAGGAAGCCATCGAGCGGATGCTGGGGAACCGTGCTCAGCCCACGGGCGACGTGCCGCGAGCACTGCAGCTCTCCCTCATGCACGGGTGGCGCGAGCGCGCCGACGCGGGTAGAGCCGCGCTCGCTTTTGCAGATGTCGGCTTCGACGTGTTCAGCTCGACCTGGGAGGACGGCATTCTCCTTTATGTGTTCGCGCTCATCGGCATGACGAACCGAAAGTGCGTGGACATCGGCGCGGGCGGCGTCGACGGCAGCAACGTCTGTAACCTGCTCGTCCACCACGGCTTCTCCGGTCTGCTCATTGACGGCGACGCGGAGAGCCTCGAGGTCGCGAGGCGTTTTTACGCCGGGCGCCGGGAGACGAAGCTCTTTCCTCCGTCGATTCGAGCTGGGTTCGTGACCGCCGAGAACGTGAGCTCCATCTGCAAGGAGCGCGGATTCGGCGGTGAGATCGATCTGCTTTGCCTCGACATCGACGGCGTCGACTACTGGATCTGGAAGGCGCTCACCGAGGTCGAGCCGCGTGTCGTCGTCGTCGAGTATCAGGACATCCTCGGACCGGAGCGCTCATGGACGGTGCCGTACCGTCGCGACTTCGAAGTCGCGTCGTACCCGGTCAACCGCGAGCGCCGCAACTACTGCGGGGCGTCACTGCGCGCGTTCGAGAGGCTCGCCACCTCGAAGGGGTATCGGCTCGTCGGCTGCAATCGCGGCGGCTGGAATGCCTTCTTCGTGAAGGAGGGCCTGGCCGACGCGCTCTTGCCGAGGGTGACGGTCGAGAGCTGCTTGTCGTCGGACTGGAACCGCTTCGGGATGGAGACGCGCTTTCCGCTCGTCGCCGATCTCGAGTGGCAAGAGGTGTAGCGCCGCGTCCCGTCTCGCCGCGGCGTGCGTCAGCTCTTCTTCAGCGCGGCAATCCAGAACCCCCCGAACGCCGCGAGCGGCGAGTCGCAGAGGCGCCACTCGATCGAGCGGAGCATCGGTCCGAGCACGGGCACGGCGAGCGCGCGGGCTGCGGGCGTCACGATGCGGACGCCGCGGCGGGCGACGATGCGGAGGCACTCGGGCAGCATGGCGCGGACCTCGCGCGGCGAATCGAAGCGAGTGTAGACGGCGTCCTCGCGCGTGTGCTTGCTGATGGCGCCAGCGGGACCGAGTCGCTTGGCGAGGCCGCGAAGACTGTACGGGTTGTAGAATTCGGCGACGATGACGCCACCGGGTCGCGTGACCCGCGCCATTTCGGCGAGCGCGCCTCGAATGTCGGGCACATGCGCGAGGACCTTGAAGGAACACGCGACGTCGAATGCGTCGTCGGAGAAGGGGAGGCTCGTTGCGCTCGCCTCGGACACGTCGAGCCCACGGTCCCGCGCGCGCTCGAGCATACGAGGTGAGAGGTCGACGCCGCGGGCGCTGCGTGCGAAACCCGCGATGCGCTCGAGCAAGAGGCCCGTGCCGCAGCCGACCTCGAGCACGTCCTTGCCGCGCGCGAACCGCTCGAGGAATTCCATCTCGAGGTCGTCGATCAAATCGTGGTAGCCCCCAGTGACGGCTCCGCCTCGCTGGTCATCGTAGCGCCCCGCGAACTCGTCGTAATACCGGCGCGTCTCGTGCGCGCGGTGTGGCTCGGGCTCGCTCACGACGCGCGAGCCTACGCCCGCGTCTCCGTCGAATCGACGGAAAACACGCCGTGCACGTGCCATCCTCGTCGCTTAGGATCGAGCAGCGCGCCCCGAAGTTCCGGTTCATTCCGACCTCCGAGCCACCGGACGCCCCGCGATGAAGCCCTCTGACCGCGACGACTTCTTCCGCCTGCCGGCGCCCGACGGCAGGGGTCGGGAGAGCACGATCGTCCTCGATCGCAGCGGCGGCTGGCATCATGAGGGCGCGCCCGTCGAGCACGAGGGGCTCGCGCGCGGTCTCGCGAGCTGGGTGCGCCGCCACCCCGACGACGGTCGCTACATTCTCTCGAACGGCTACGACTGGTGCTACTTCGCGGTCGAGTGCGCGCCGTTCTTCGTGGCGAGCGTGTGGGCTGACCACGGACAGGCCCACGTGCGGCTGACCGACGGGTCCGTGGAGCCGCTGCTGCTCGAGTCGCTGGTCGTCGACGAAGACGGAGTCTGCGGTTGCAAGGTGCGCGACGGCGCCTTCGACGCGCGCTTCACCCGCGGCGCGCAGCTCATGCTGGGGGCGCTGCTCTGCGACTGCGATGCGGCAGCCATCTCCGTGGCCGGTCGCGTCTACACGATCCGCTCACGGGCCGGCGAAGACGAAGACGAGGCGGCTCGAAGGGAGCGAGGCTGAGAGCCCAGCTGCGACCGCGGCCGGATCGGCGGGGCTCGTGGGCGCGCCGCGAAACAGCGCGATGAGCCGCGTTCGCGGATCGCGACGCGATACGAGCTCGTCGTGCGCGAGTTTCTCGTGGGCGCGCGTGAGCGTCCCCGCGTCGAGGCCGTCGCGTCGTAACCGCGCGAGCAGCTCGTTGATGGCTGCGCGCGCGTCGCCCTGCCGCTCCGCAGGGACGCTCACGTCGATGACGAGCGCAGGCGCCCGATCGCCTCCGAGAGCCGCGGCGTTCGCGCTGAGCGCAACTCCGCCTAGCGCGGATGCGAGCAGGCCGTCGGTTCCGTTGAGCGCCGCTGCCAGGAGCTGCGGCACCTCCGCGTGCGTCGGCTCCATCCGTGCGCCGACGAGGATGCGTGACTCGGGGCCGCTCGCGCGGCGGTGGTAGGTGCCTCCTTCGGGCGGCTCGGGCGCGGCGGAGCCATCGCACCCCCTCGAGCCAACGTCCGTGGGGTTTTGCCACCGTGAGAACTCGCGCGTGGCAACGTCGGCCTGCGCCCCGGTGCGGTTCGCGAGCACCGCGATGCGAAGCGGCCCGCGCGCCACGGACCGAAGGCTCCTCTGCGCGTCCGCGTGCGACAGCGTGAAGGTGTCGGCCGCGGCTCCGAGCGGAACGATCCACGACGGGTGATTCGGCACGAGGTGCTCCGACAACAGGACCGCGCTAGCGAGCGAATGCGCGTCGAACGTGTCCGCGAGCCGCACGCGCGCTCTCGCCAGCGCTGCTTCGTCGAGGTAGGCGCCGTGGAGCGCGGCGGCCGCGGCGCGAGCCACGCGCTGCGCGACGAGCGTGCCATCTGCGTCGCCGACGATCGCGTCCGCGTGTGCGAACACACCGATCCCACTCGGATCGATCCACGCCTCGAGCGCAACGTCGCCGACGTGCCCGAGCTCCACGGCCGACAGCATCGCCATCGTGGCGCGCCCGCGTTCCCACTCGCTCTCGGTCGCGAGCGCGCAACGATTGCCCGCCAAGATCCAGAAGCGCCCCTGGCCTGCTTCGACCGAAGCTCGCGTCTCGAGCGCCTGGGAGCGGAGCGTCAGCGCGCGCGGAACTGCGGCTCCGTAGTCTCTCGTGAGCGCGGCCTCATCGCTCGGTGCGGCGTCACGTCCGCCTGCACCCACGAGCAGCGCCGAGGTGAACGCGCGGGGCCGCGAAGGTTCGCTCGCTCCAGCGAGGGCCCACCACGCCGCCAGGAGCGCGCCTTGACGGGCGTCGCTGCTCCGGGCGACGAGCGCCGGTACGATGCTGGCGTCAGCGGGAGCCGCGAGCTCGAGCTCGACCTCCGAGCTTACCACCGCTGCTGCGAGCGCCGCCGACTCGACGAGCCGCGCGGCGGGGCGAGGCGCATTGGATGCTGGCTCCGCCGTGACTCGAACGCAGCCGCCATCGCCGAGCGCCGTCGCGTCGAGGGACACGACCCTGAACGGCACCTCGAGCCCCGCGAGCTTGGTGCGCATCGCCCATGGCGCCCTCCCGAGCGCGTCAACGGCGCTCGCCGCACGCGACGGATCGCCGACGCGCCAACCGAGCTCGAGTCGCGCGGTGCCCTCCGGCATCGCTCCCTCGGCGGCCACGCTATGGCTCTCCATCATGGTTGGCGCGGGCGGACCCGCGGAGCCGAGCTCGAACTCCGTCCCCTCGAGCTGAAGGAGCGCGGCGCGCATTACGGGCTCTGGTCCGACGACGCCCACGGCGACCGCGTTCGCCACCATGGTCGTCGCTCTCCATCGCTCGAGCTCTGCCGTTCCGAGCTTCGTCGTGAGATCCGGCAGCGCTTCTCGAGGACCGAGAGCTCGCCGTCCGTCACATGCCGCCACCGCGTGGACCGCTGCCGGCACACGTGCGGCCGAGAGCGGCACGAGCGCCTGCGTGACGCGTGCAAGGTTGTCGCTCGCGGCGACGGGCGTCGCCATCGCGCGCGCAAGGTCTTGCACCACGCGCTCGAGCTCCCCCGAATGTTCGAGCTCGATGGCGAGGCGGAAGCTCGCGCCGTCGCTCGCGGCAAAGGTCTCGAGCCCGCGCGCCTCTAGCCGTGCTTGGAGCAGCGCAACGAGCGCCGCGTTTGCGATCGTCGCCGTCGTGCTCCCCCCCGAGGACCGTACCGCGAGGCCGAGGGCAGGGCGTGGATCGCCGCTGCGGGTGATGAGCGCGAGGTGCGGACGCGAGCCGAGCCTTCGGACGTCGATCGCGGCGATGCTGCCTTCGCCGCTCCATGCAAGCGGGCCTCGCGTAGCGGTGTCATGGCGCCGCGCGCACCCCGCGATGGCACCGGACAGCGCCGCCACGGCCGTGAACGCGAGCCACGACCGCGGCGAGCCTCTCATGGATGCTTCCACGCGAGCGCCTTGCTGACGACGAAGCGCTTGATCGCCTGGAACGGGACGCGGGTCGGGCAGATGCGGCTTTTTTGCTCGAGCACCTCGTCCGGCACGTGAGCGAAGGCTCTCTTTGCCGCGTGAAAGTCGGGGATGTTGCGGCTCGACGCCAAGACGAGCTGCATGAGTCCCACGTATTCACCGCTCGAGCTCGCGATACGACTCGCCTCACCGTGGTCGCAGCGACCGCACGCAATGCACCGCGAGAAGTCAGGCATCGACTCGCGCTCCTCCGGGGCGAGTGCGACCAGCCCCTCGGCGTCGTAGTTTCGATGAAAGACCTCGAGGCCAGACTCGTCCCGGCGAAAGACGCGCCTCACGAGCACCTTGAGCAGCGACCACGCGAGGATGAGGAGCGCGAGCGGCCGACCGGTGAGCACCGCGGATCCCTTACCAGAGCCGCCGACCCACTGCACGCGATGGGGCGCCATCGGGGGTGCGTGGCCCCGTCGCCCTGAGGCCGCTGCGCCTCAGTCTGCGGGACACTCCACGACGGCGCCGTGCGCGATCCAATCGCTGATCAGCTGGAGCGCGGCGAACGACTTCGAGCCGTCGGGATCGATCGGATTGCCATCCTTGTCGCTGCCACCCACGAGCCCGCGATGCTCGCCATTTTCGGCGGGCATGGGGAGGCCGACGACGACGCTCGCGCGCAGGCGGTCGAGCTCCGCCTGGTGCTGCGGCTCGAGCGCGCCGGGTTCGCGCGGGTGGTTCAGCGGGTTGGCGATCAGCTTGTACAAGAGGTAGCTCTGTCCAGGGTCGTCCGGGGCGATGAGCGCCATCGCCCGCCCGAACTTCGGACCGCTCGGCTCAGGCGCGAAGCTCGCCTCGCCCGTTGCCGTGCCATGCGCGACGACCCCAATCGCCGTGGCGGAGATCAGGCTTTTTCGGGAGAGGTCGAGCCCCATCGGCGCGGGGACGCCCGGAGCGGCCGCGTGGCAGGGCGAGTACGCGCACGACCCAAAGACCTCAGGAACGAACCCCGCGAGGACGTCACCGTCGCCTTGACAAGCGTCGTCGAGGCAGAGCGGCCGGCAGCCGTTGCGGCAGGTCTCGACGTCGGTCGCATCGGCACACGAGCGCAAGCACTTCTGCGCGGCGCAGTAGGCTTCGGCCGACGGCCCCAGCTCGTCGCGCGCGGTCGACGTGTCGGCCTTGGTCTTGAAGTCGAACGCATACGATCGCACGAGCGGCGCTCCGTCGAAGGCGCGAAGCCCGGTCGAGTCCTCGTCCCGCGGCGGAAATACGGTCAACCGGTACAGCGTGTCGGCGCTCAGCCGCGTGCCGGGCGCGAGCCGCACGACGAGCTCGCGCTTCACGGGGTTGTACTCCGGGGCGGCGAAGGGCTGAAACGGCTCGACGCAGGCGTCGATGCTCGCAATGGGTGTCGCGCTCGGATGCAGGCAAACGGCCTGGCGAATGGCGGTCGTCGGCAGCAGATAGCGATCGAAGAACAGCCGAAAGCTCGCCGAGACCTCGAGGCCTTCGGCGATCGAAGTCTCCGAGAGGGTGACCCGCTCACCGCCTCCATCGCCGTACGATCCCGTCGCGCTCACGACGCCGAGCTGCAGCGGCGGCCGGTCCGATCCGCGCGCCCGCGCGTTCTCCGGAGGGATCTCGACATCGCAGGCCGCCATGGCCGGCGCGAGGGCCATGAGTGTCGCAAGCGGGACTCGCGACCCGGAGTGCGCCGAAATCGGGCCCCGCCGCAGGCGCCCTTCAACGCTGAGCCCTTCAGCGCGGGGCAGCGCCGCCTTCAGGACTCGGAGTAGATGCTCAGTTGGTCCGAAACGACCTTCTCGCTGATCCCCGTCTGGAGGTAATCCCGGAGGCAGTCCGAGAGCGTGAGAAGCAAGTCGTCCGCTCTGCCGTCCTCGATCAGCTTCTTCATCAACTTGCGCGCCTCGCGGCTGTCGTCCTCGCGGAGGAACGAGCGCATCGTGTCGAGCGAGATCTCCGCCGGGAAATCCAACTGCATGTTTTCGATGAGGTATTGAATGAGCTCTTTCACTCTTGTCAGCCCTCTCAGCTGGATCCAACTGGGCGTGCCCGGGGTGGCGGGACGATCCCGGCCCTGCGACGCGCCGGACGCTATAGCGCTCGTCGGCGGCCTGCGGCAAGGACAATTGCGCGAGCTTCGTCATCGGCAGGCTCCGAGGGACGCGTCGGTCGTCGCATGGCACACGAGGCAGGGTCGCGGATTGCGGCGCATCGCGTCGACGCAGTTGGCCTCGAACCCCGGGGCGTGGGGGTTCACACCCTGACCGCCGCGCGCGCCCTGCGTCGCGTGGCACGTCGCGCAGTCGCGCTCGGTATGGCACGAGACGCACGCGTTCAGGTTGCGCTCGGCCTCCCAGGAGTGGTGCTGCGGACTACGCGGGGCGACGGTCCACACGTCGGCCGCCGGGTGAAAGCGCCGGCCGGCGAGTCGATTCGCGCTCGGAGCGTCGCGCGCCACGCCGACCCTTCGATGGCAGTCGCCGCAGAACGTCGTCAGCTGATGGCAGCTGACGCAGCGTGGGTTGTCCTGCCTCGCCGCCTGCGCGTGTTGCGAGATCCAGTCGTCCGGGTGGACGTCGCGCGGTCGCACCTTGCCGTCGTGGCAGTCGGTACAAAACTCGGTCGCGTGGCAGCTGGCGCACAGCTCGCTGTTGGCGCCCGCGATGCCCTTGTGGCGGTCGAGCCAATCCGGCGTGTGCGCGGCTCCGTGAAGCCACACCGGGGGCACGAGCTGGCCAGTCGAGAACGTCGTCTCGAGTCGACCACTCGCCTCGGTCACATGGCACGTGACGCACGCGCCTTTCGCGTCGCCGGTCGCCGCCGCAGAGCGAGCGTGGCACGAAAAGCACCCGGCCATTCGAGGTAGCTGCTCGCGTGTCGCGAGCTCGAGCTCCTCGATCTGCCCGTGGCACTGCGCGCAGCCGATGTTGCGCCGCAGATGCGCCTCGTGATTCATCTTGAGGTTCGGCGCGGGGACGACGACCTTGGCGACGCGGCCGCCCTTGCCAGCTTCGTCGCCGAGGTGGCAATAGCCGCATTGCCCGTTTGGCTCCGTGCCGGCGACTACGTTGGCGAGGTTCCGGTGGTCGACGTCGTGGCAGTTGTCGCAGGTCTTCGCCGGACTTGGCAGCAGCGTGTCCGTCGACTTGGCGCTTCGATAAGCCGCGGCGTGGCAAACCTTGCATGTCTGCTGCAGCTCTCCGACGTGCTTCTTGTGGTTGAAGCGAATCGTGAGCTGCTGCGGCGGAAAGATCTCGTCGCTCGGGACCGGGCTCGCGCTCGTTCCTGGCGGCATCCACTCGAGGGGCACGAGCGTGTCTCCGAAGAGCGGCGCCAGGCCGTGCCTGCGATCGATCGCGGCGAGCGGCTCCGCGGGCTGGCCCGCAGCCGGCCCAGCAGAGGGCCCAGCAGAGGGCCCAGCAGAGGGCCCAGCAGAGGGCCCAGCAGAGGGCCCAGCAGAGGGCCCAAGCGTGGCGGCGTGTGCGCTCGCACCTGCTGCGGGCGCGTCAGCGGCGGTTGGCGCGGCGCTGGCCCCCGCGAGGCCGACCACGACCGCGAGCGCGCACGCGAGCGCGGCGACCCACCCGGGCAGGAGTCCGCGCGCCCCGGTCATGGCACCTCTACCGTGAGCGTGCCCACCACGCGGAAGCGGTGGCCGACGAGTCGGTTCATGTCGTGCTCCCACTCGATCCGCACCTTGGTCCGCTCGACCGGCGCGACCTCGGGGGCGACGACGTATCCGAACGACGTCGCGTCCCGATCCGGACGGAGCGGATTGTGCCACTCGTAGGTCGAGACCCTTCCGCCGAGCGCGAGTGTCCCGGGGACGATGTCTTGATGCGCGCTCAAGGTCCCGCCAACACGACGCCCCCGATCGCTGTCGGTGCCACCGAACCCCGTCTCGAGGTTGGCGCGCGCCGTCGCACGACCCGTGCCCCAACGATGCGTCGCCCCGAAACTGGCCAGCAGATCGGGCGCGATCACGGTCCCGCGGCTCGCACTGGCGCGTACGAACTCGGCTTCCGGCCCGGTCGTCGGTTCAAGGCCGTACTCGAGGCAGGCGCGCTCAAGTTCTGGCGTCGCGAAGCCCGCCGCGGTGCACTCGGCGGCCGCGAAGCCGGCGGGGCTGCCGTCCGTGAGCCACAGTCGCGTGCCGGCCTGGCCCGACAGCTCGAGGCGCGGCGTCGGGCGCGTCGCGACCCGCGCGAGCGCCGTGATCGACGGATTGTGTGCAAACCAATTGAAGATGGAATCGGCGTCGAAGGTCGGCAGAAAAAACTCTCCGTCGAGTCCAACCGTCGTGCTCTCGCCGACACGCGCCTCGAGCCCCCCGTACGCGCGTGAGAGGGCCGCCGCGTAGACGTCGTAAACGAAACCTCCCCGTGCGCTGCCCACATCCGACAAGAACGCGGTGAGCGCGTAGCCGAGGCGCTCGTGCGAGATCCGGAGACCGCTGACTTCCTCGAGCCCTCCGCCGCCTGGCGCGGGAAACTGGGAAGTGAACGCGCCGCCGGAGTTATAGACGCGGCGGTAGTCGAAGCGACCGTGAACCCAGTTCGGCCCCGAGCTCTCGATCGCAGCGCCGAACGCCGGCGCCAGCGAGGCCTCTTGAAATGACGGAAACACTTGCGGCTCGTCCGCGAGGCCGCCATTGCGCGCGCCGCGCCACACGCCCTGGGCCTCGTACCGCGGCGTCGAGAGCGGAAGTCCGCCGCGTTGCTCGAACCCACCGAACGCCTCGACCGCGAAGAAATACGGAGTCGTCAGTCGCACGAGGCCACCGTCGAACGTCCACCAGCCGAGCACGTTCGTCGTCATCTGGCGCCCGACGCGCACGCCGAAGAGGCCTCGGGCGATATTGCGCGCCTCGACATAGCCGTGCATGAGGTCAATCGGAGAATAGGCGAGCCCCGGCACGAAGCGGCTCCGATTGCTGGCGTCGTAGTTCGCCTCGGCATCGTCGACCCCAAAGTCGGCGTCGATGCGCATCCTCACGTGGACGCTGTAGTCGGCGGCGAGCGGGTCCTGATTGCCCTCGAGGTCGTAGGCCGCAAAGCCGAGCGTCGTGGTCATTCGCCGCCGCCCCAAGATGACGTCCCCGAACGGGCTCACGACGTCGTAGCCCTGGGCGCTCACTGCCCCCTCGACCGCGGCCTCCACGGCGTGGGCGACGGACGGACGCAGCGCATTCGGCGCGACGACGGCGAGCGCCACGAGCCAGCGCTTCGGTGCCCATGTGGCAACGCGAGCGGCTTGGCGCGGGACGACATTCATGAACGCGACGCGCCCCTCGAATCGAGCCACTACACCCGGTCGATCTCGCCGTCGTCGCCGACGCGATATTCGCGCGCGTCACGCAGCCCCGTGCGAAGCGCATCGCGAAGCTCGACGCCTGCGGACCACCCGGCACGTGCGAGTCCCTCGGCGACCTTGTTCTTGATGCGCACCGACTCCTCTTTGGCGAGCATCGCTACGAGCGCCGGCACGCAAGCAGCATCGCCCTCGGCGTAGAGCGTCTGTACGGCGTGGTAGCGGACGGTCTCGTTGACGTCGCTGAGGTACGCCTCGACGGCTCGCCGCGCGCCAGGGCTCTTCACGCTCTCGAGGGCCGCCAGCAGGTTGACCTTCGGCTCTACATTGCGCACGTACTCGGTGTCGTGACGCTCGAGCAGCGCCAACAGCTCGCGCTCGTAATCTTCATCGACGAGCAGGCTCCTCAGCAGCTTGATGGCCCAGGTGAGCGTCTCGGCCGCCTCGCAAAACGAGCGCACGCGTTCGATGACCGCCTGCCGCAACGCGCTCCGTCCGGCATCGTCGAGCGGCACGCCCTTCTTGCCTGCCGCGATCGCGAGGATCCCGTCGAAGACGAGCTGCTTCTCGTCCTCGTCGGTGATCGACGGATCGACCTTGACGCCGAAGCGCTTGAGAAGCGCGCTCGCCGCTGCGCTCGTTCCTAGCTCGATGAGTTGCCGTAGCGCCTCGTCGCGGTCGTAGGCCTGAAGGCGGATGTCCGTCGCGGTCTTTCCGAGCGACGCCACCTTCGCCTCGGAGCCCCTCGTTTCGTCCCCCTGCGCGCGTGGCTTGAGAAAGTCGAAGAGACCCATGGGACGAGTGCCTAGACCAGAAGTTACGCCTAGCCCTGATTTGCTTGCCGCGGCACGGCGAGCGAGCACGGTGCGACTACCGAGCGGACCGGTGCGCCGCTCGAGCCGAATTGCTCAGTCCGATAGATTGATCGCCGTCGGGAGCTGGACGCTCGCGAACACGGTCAACATCGGATTGAAGTGGAACGAGCGATCGTTCGTGTCGATGGCGTCGTCCGGAAAGTTCGATTCCGGGCCGGCGATGTCAAAGCCCGAGGTGTTCCACGACAAGGGCGTCGCGCGGAACTCGGCGCCGAAGGACATGTAGTCCGTCGGATAGAAGTTGAACCCGAGCCCGAACGTCGCCGTTCCGGTCACGCGCGAGTCGAGCTTGAAATTGTCCGCGCACTCGCCCTTCGTGCATTCCGCGCGCTCGTTCAACCCGACGACCGCGGGGCCGAGAAACAGGCTGATGTCCGCGTCCATGAAGAAGGCACCGAAGAACGAAAACTTGCCGCGAAACGGGACCACCGTGAGCTGCGGCGCAAGCATCCACACGATGCTCCCGAGCTGGCTCTCCTCAAGACAGTTCGGTCCGCGGCACAGGCTCACCGCCGTGCGGCGACAAGCGAGCGTGTTCGGATTGTCCGCGCAGTCGCGACCGTCTACCGCCTTGGTCTGAAGCTCGTCGGCGAGCCCAGCGTTGTAGCTGATGCCGCCAGCACCGAAGAGGCCGGCCCCGAGCGAGTCCGTGAAGTGGTAGTTCGCCCGCGCGCCGAAGAGCACGTTGCGACGGAACTCGTCGAGCAGCGTGAACGTCGCGTGTGGCGCGATGTCGAAGCGTCCGTCGCGGTGGAGCCGGAGGCGTCGCACGGCGGGGGCGCCCGCGAGGGGCCCAGTGATCTGGAGCTCCTGGGCGCTCGCGTCGGGCGCGGACGCGAGGACGATCGTGCCGGCAGTCAGACCGGCGAGTAGAGCGAGGCGACTCGTCATGTTCTTCATGGCAGCACCCTTCGTCATTTCGCCAGCTCGTACTTCCAGGAGAATGGCAAGAACACGGACAGGCCGAGCTGCGCCTGGACGTTATTCGTGAAGCTCTTGTCTGGCGCGAGCCAGGTGCTGGGATCCTGAGCTAGCGGGAGACCCCTCGAGTCGATCCCCGACGCGATCGATGGGTTCTCGAGATCCTCGAGGAACATATAGTCGCGAATTTCGAGCATCGCGGAGAGGTAGCGCGTGAAGAAAATGCGAATTCCGCCGCCAAAGCCCCAGGTCGGCTTGACCGACCAATCGAAGGTTCGGTTGTCGGGGTCGACGACCGCCTTCGGACGCGTGCTCATCGCGCCTGCGCCGGCGAGGAAGTAAAAGTCGTAGTGGAAGATGAAGTTCGAGAGCACCGCGAACTTTCCATACGCTGGCACCAGCGTGACGTTCGCGTTCACGTTCCACTGGTACTCAGTGATCGGCTGACCCACGCGCGCCGCGCGGCTCGTCTCGAAGTTGAAGTCCGACTCCGCGTTGAGCTCTTGGTAGAAGTTGCCGTTTACGCCGCCCGCGAGCCAGTTCAGGACGTAATAGTTCAGGCCGACGCCGGGCCCGGGATGCGCGACGAACTGGTCGTTCATCGTGACGCTCCCGTACGGGTTGATCTCGAAGCGGCCCTTCCGCAGCGCCCAGATCTGCTGCACCGCGTACATGTCCGGCGCCAGCACGCGATCTGCCGCGGCCTTCATGTCGACCTTGACACAGTTTTCGGGGTCGATCCTGCAGAGCTCCTCGAGGCTGCCGGCGTCCGCATCTCCGGCCTCTTCGCCCGCGACGGCGGTCGCGTCTCCGGTCGGGGCCGTGTCTTCCGCCGGAGTCGGAGCTTCGGCGGCGGCGCCCTCGGCGGCCTTGCCTTCTTCGGTCTGCGCCAGGCTCGGTGCGGCCGTGAGCACGAGCGCTACCGAGAACCAGAGCCCCACAGTAGCTTGCTTGATCGCCATCCCTCTTTGCTCCGCCGCGGCAGCCAAGTGCCGGATCTTATTAAAGAAAACGGCTAGCCGCGAATTGACGGCGCACTATAACACGCGCAATTTTTTGACCGCAACCAATAACGCGATGCGCGCCTGACGAGCGTCATGCCGCGCGCGCCGGGTCGTCGCCTTGGCCGAGCAGCGCCTCGACGAACTCGTCCGCATCGAATTCGCGCAGGTCTTGAGGTCGCTCGCCAACCCCGACGTAGCGCACGGGCACGCGGTGCTCGGACGCGATCGCCAGGACGCTGCCGCCCTTCGCCGTGCCGTCGAGCTTCGTCAGGACGAGCCCGGTGAGCCGCAGCGCCTCGCCAAACTCCGACACCTGCTGGACGGCGTTTTGTCCCGTCGTCCCGTCGACGACGAGGATCGTGTCGTGCGGGGCACCAGGGAGCGCCTTCTTGATCGTGCGCTCGACTTTGCGCAGCTCGTCCATGAGGTTCGATTTGGTGTGAAGTCGCCCCGCGGTGTCTACGAGCACGAACTCGGGCTTGTCTTTCACCGCCTTGGTGATCGCATCGAAGACGACACTGGCCGGATCCGCGCCGTCCGCACCCGCGTGGACTTCGCATCCGACGCGCTTGCCCCACGCCTGAAGTTGCTGCACCGCCGCGGCTCGAAAGGTATCGCCCGCGACGAGCAGGACCTTGCGCCCTTGCTCGGTCAGCTTGGTGGCGAGCTTGCCAATCGTCGTGGTCTTGCCCGTCCCGTTCACGCCGATGAACAGCACCACCGTGGGCTTGTCACGCTGGCGCAGTGCGCCGCCGCCAGGAATTTCGAGTAGCTCCCGCGCGCGCTCGCGCAGTCGTGTCCAGACGCGCTCGGAGCTCGTCAGCTCTTTGCGGCCAAGCGCTTGCCGTACATCGTCGAGGAGCATCGCCGTGGTCTTCACGCCGACGTCGCTCGTGAGCAGCACCTCTTCGATTTGGTCCACCAGGCGCGGATCGATCTCGGTCTTGCCGGCAATCAGCTCTTTGAGGCGGCCAAAGAACCCGCCCGCGCCGCGCATCTTCGCCAGCCCTTGTCGCAAGCCGGCGACGTCGCGCTTGTGCGCGGCCGGCGGCGGCATCGGCGGTGCCGAAACCTCGACGCTGAGCGGCACGGTCGACTCCGGAATGTCCTCCTCTTCGCGCTCACCCTCTTCCGCTTCCACGCGCTCCGCCTTGCGCGGGGCTGCTTGCGCCTGCGGGCTCGGCTTCGCGCTCACCGCGGGCGCAGGGCGCGGCTCCTCGCGCGAAGCTTCCGGTGCGCCTGCAGGTTCCGGCGCCCGCCCCGCCTTCTCGCGAGGGAGCGGGGCAGGTGGCCCGTCGGACGCTGGCCGCCTCGGCGGCACGGATTGCGGTTTCCGGAGCCGCGGCCCCCCCGCGCTCTCCGTCTCATCGTCCGGTAAAGTCGGCAACGCCGGCCTCTTACGAATGAGCGCCAGCACGACACCGCCAACGATGAGGAGGGCGGCGACGACGAGGAGGAGTGTGGTCACGGCACGGTGTTAGTTTCGCAAGTCGGAGCCGTCAACGCGCGTGACGCGTCGTGTCGCTAGGTTGAGCACCTTCGGCACGCGTGCGTCGCGAGCGTGGCGAATCACCCCGGGGACTGGTGCGCGCCCGGCTCGCGCGTCGCGATCGCGTGCTCGGTCGCGGCATCGAGTTCGCCGCCGCCGAAGGCTGCTTCCTCGACCTCCGCGGCCCACTGGCGGACGTCGTCGCGCTCGCCGGCGACGGCCATGACCTGAGCAGGGGTGGGCTCGCGTGTGCGGTCGAAGGGGCGACCGGCTCCGCGCGTCCAGCTCACGAGGCGTGCGAGGAGCGACCGGCGCCGCGTCGACAGCGCGACGACGAGACGGCCGCCGCTCGGGAGGTGGCGCTTCACGGCGCTGTGTGTCGAGACGCTCGCCTCGAGCCAGAGCGTGTCGTGCCCTCGCTCGAGCCCGAACGCGAAGGTGCCGTCGCTGCCGCTCAGCGTGCGGGCCACGACCCCGTCGCCGTCGATCGCCGGCGCTCGCACGACGAGCTCGACGTTCGCGAGAGCGACGCCGTCGTGCGCGTCGACGACGCGGCCATGGAGATCGCCGCGCTCGTGGCCGGCCTCGAGCACATGGACGCCTGGTGGCAACGCACGCGCGGGCGGCGCAGCGGGCGCGGGGCGCTCGCGGCTGCGCTTCCACCCGGACAACGCCCAGGCGAGCGTGCGGATCACGAGCGCGAGGAGCGTCGTCCTCAGTACGGCGCTCGGCGGGCTCACGGCGACGCGAACGTCGAGCGCACGGCCGGCTCGCAAGTACGGCGACGCGGGTAAGAAACGAAGCGTGATCGCCGCCTCGCCGAGCGCGCCCGGATCGACCGGCACCTCGAGCACGGCGCGGCCATCGCGGAGCGGAACCGAAGCGACGCTGGCGCCGGATGCAAGCGCCTCGACCGCGCCGACCGCGACGACGTCGAAAGCAGCCGCGCGGACGTGCAAGGCTGCGATGCCGCCACGCACGACGGCCTCGGGCTCGCGCTCGAGCTCGAGCCGGACCGTGCGAAAGCGCGTGACCGTCGCCTCGTCGCTCGCTCGCGCGAACGCGCCGTCGCCGTCGAAGCGCGCGCTCAGCTCGCCGAGTCCCGGCGGTCCGAGCCGGTCGCTCGCGATCTCGAAACGCGCCTTTTTGTCGCCACCGATCTTGGCCGTCGCGAGCTCGCGTTCGCCATCGCTGAAGAGTCGCACGACGAGCGGGTCGCCGAGCGAGAGCGCGTCTTCGATGTCCACGCGCGCCGCGATCACCGTCGTGCGCAAGTCGAGATCGATCTCGGTCGGCGGTGGATCGAACGTCACCGCCGCTCGGCGCTTGCGCGTCGCGTCTCGGTCGAAGGCGACGCTTGCGGTGGCAGCCGTGTGGTGCGCGTGGCCCGGGAAGCGGAGTCTCAATTCTCCGATGGGCGCGCCGCCCGCGAGACGCAGGCAGATCTCGCCGCGTGCTGCAGTCTGGACCCGCACGCCTCCGTCGAGCGGTGCGATCGAGACGCGCGGCGTCGGACACCCGCCGACGTCCCGCGCGGAAAACGGTGCGGTCGAGGTCAGCTCGAGCCACGCCCTCTCGAGCGGCGCGCCGTCGTCGTCGGTGAGGGTCGCGCGGAGCTCGAGTGTACTCTTGTCCTCGAGGAACACTGCCTGGCCCGCAAGCCTTGCGCCCCCACGGACGCGCACGTCGAGCGCCGCGGCCGGCCCGACGGCAACGATCGCGGGGCCAAGAGCTGCGAGCGCTGCGCCGAGGCGCGCCTTCGTGCGAAGCGACCAAGAACCGCGGCTCATGTGAACGCCGCGCGAATGTACTCCACACGCGGGCCGCCTTCAGCGTCGAGATCGACCGAGGCCACATCGAACCGGAGACGTTCGATCCCCGGCCAGCGCGACGCCTGCTTGACCCACAGCAGCTCGGCAGCCCGACGCAGCCGCGCCTGCTTCTTGTGGTCCACGCTGTCGAGGGCGCCGGCCCACGCGCCTTTTCCGCGCGTGCGCACCTCCACGACGACGACCACCGCGCCGTCACGCGCCACGAGGTCGAGCTCGAGGCTGCCGAAGCGGAGGTTGCGCCCGATCACGTCGAGCCCGAGGTCGCGCACGAACTGTTCGGCCACCGCCTCGGCGGCGCGCCCCCGCGCGGCACGCAGCGTCACGAGTCAGGCGGTCACTTCGGGGTGCCCTGACAGCTCTCTCCGACGTGTCCGTCGACGGTGCCGCAGTTCACCGTCTCCTTTTCGAACGTCGTGCCCTGCTTGACGCAGTACTTTCCCGCGACGACCGCATCACCGAGACCGACGTTGGGTCGAATCTCGACGCACTCGTAGCCCTCGTCGCAGGTGCAGAAGTTGAAGTTCGCGTCGGCCTCGCTGGCGCCGTCGCTTGGCGGTCCACAGCGGCACGAACAGTACACGGCGTCCTCGGCGTCGCGGCCCGAGTTCTGGTCGCACTGTCCGCACACCTCGACGGCGATCGGGATCCCGGTGCCGGGGACGTAGCAGCGCCGATCGCTCTCCGCATCCGAGAGCGGCAACGAGCACACCTTGATCTTGCACAGGCCCGCGTCCGAGTCGCAGGTGTAGCGGTCCGGGCACTGCGGGTTCGACGGATTGCAGCGGCAGAATCGGCCGTCCTTGTCGCACACCTCGTTCTTGCACGCAGGGTTGCGACCCATCTCGTCGTTGCAGTTGGCTGGGTTCGCCCCGCTACCACAAGGAGTGGGATCGCAGTCGTTGAAGAGGACGCCAGCGTCGAGGCACTGTTCGGTGCCATCGCACGCGCTTTCGCCCCCACTGCAGACCTTCGGCTCCGGCTGACCGTGCTTGCAGCTCGCGCGCCCCTGGAAGTGATTCACCAGGCAGACGCGCGTGTCGCACTGAAAGGACCGCGACTCGATGTTCTCTTCTTCGAGCGCGAAGCCCGAGAAATTCTCGCGGTACTCGTCTTCTGGGGTGCACGGATCGCCGACACCACCCGCGGGGCATCCGACCAACGCGACCGACACGAATCCGCCCGCCACAAGGGTGGCAGAGAGCGCGCGTAGCCCACGAATCCAGCCGCCCACGACGGTGCTACCAACCCGAAAAGATCGCGACATCAGAAGGTCATCTCCTACGTCCTCGCGCGAAGGTGACGGCCCCGCGAGGAGCGCAACGAATTGTGGAGCGTCAAGGTAGTCGAACGGACGCGGCACCGTCAACGACTTGCGCCTCACGGCCTCCGCGCGGCCGAGCCGCCACCGCGGCGGGTGAATCACGCCCGTTTTGGCGATACGCTCGTTGACAACGGTCGCACCGGAAAACTAGCATCGGTCGCCCAAAGCCGGAATTTCAAGTCAAGTTTCGGCGAATTGCGAAGGATCTCACGGATGGCGAAGTCGTACCGCTGGTTGCTCGTGGCCCTGTCCCTCTCGCTCGGCGCAACCACCGCCGAGGCGCAAGGCAGGCGCGGGAAAAAGAACGGCAAGGACGAGAAGTCCGCGCCCGCGAAGGGCGGCAAAAAGACGATCGATCTCGACGCCGCCGAGGGCGACGACAAGGGCAAGGCCGAAGACGACGGCCCCGTAACCGCCGGCGAGATGACCGAGGCGGCCGCGCAGGCGAAGCGCCTATTCGATCAGGAGCGGTGGGGCGAGTCGGCGATGATGCTGAAGCAGGTCGTCGACGGCGAGACCAACGACGACGCCGGCAACCGCCAGATTGCACAGTATCACCTCGCGATCGCGCTCTACCGGCTCAAGTTTTTTCAGGCCAGCTACGACATTTTTCGCCGCGTCGCGGACAACCCGAACCACCTCAAGTTCAAGGAGACGCTGCTGTGGCTGGCCAAGCTCGCCACCCAGCTCCCGGAGCCGGCGGACATCATCGGCGCGGTCGGCAAGTACTCGAAGGATCAGGTCGCCCGCTTCAACAATGATCAGCAGCGCGATCTGTACTTTCAGCTCAACTACCTGCTCGGACGATCCATGTATCGCCAGCGTGAGTTCCAGCAGGGAATCGACCTCTTCTCGAACGTCAAGAAGGAGAGCCCCTACTTCGTCAAGTCCCAGTTCTTCATGGGGATCTCGTATGTGCAGTTGACGAAGAGCGCACCGGCCGTGCGCGCCTTTCAGCGCATCATCGACGCGCTCGACGAGGGCATCGAGGGCGTCGAGGACGAGGCACGCATGCGCGATCTGGCGAACCTCTCGATCGCCCGCACGCTCTATTCGGCGTCGACGAAGCTCGACCAGAACAACGTGCCGAAGATCGACGGGCAGAAGATTGGCTACGCCGTCCAGTATTGGAACCAGGTCGACGTCGCCAGCGAGTACTGGCTCGATGCGCTGTTCGAGCAGTCTTGGGCCTACTTCATGGCGAGCGACTTTCCGCGCGCCCTCGGCAACGTCCACACGATCCAGTCGCCGTACTTCCCCAACTCGTTCTACCCCGAGGCGGACATCCTTCGCGCCGTCATCTACTTCATGACGTGTCAGTACGACGACGCGACGTCGATCGTGGCGAAGTTTCAGACGCGCTACGAGCCGATTCAGAAAGAGCTCAATGCCATCCTGAAGCGCTTCGAGGGCGAAGGCAGCGAGCAGAAGTTCTACGAGTTTCTGATCGCCGTGCGCGACGGCAAGGCGAACCTCTCACCCGCGGTCGAGCCCATCGTAAAAATAGCGCTCAGCGACCGCGAGCTGCTTCGCAACATCGAGTACGTCGCGGTGCTCGATCAGGAGCTCGAGCGGTTCGGCACCGCCAACAAGGGCTTCCAAAACAGCCCGGTCGGAGCCGACGTCGAGGACAACGTCAAGCTCGCGAAGACCAACGCCATTCGCAAGGCCGGCGAGCTGGCGCGACGCCGCTACCGCCGAAACCTCACCGAGCTCGGCGAGCATCTCCGTAGCGCGCAGAAGATCATCGTCGATATCACGAACGCGCAGCGCAAGAAGCTCGACGAGGAGATCGAGGCGGGCAGGTGGTCCCAGGAGGACGCCTACGAGTTCGGCCAAGTGAAACCCGACGAAGAGCATGTGATCTGGCCCTTCGCGGACGAGTATTGGCGCGACGAGCTCGGCTTCTATCGCCAGGTGATGCAGTCGCAGTGCGGCAGCGGCAAGTAGGCGCGATGCCCGCAGCGCGCGCGGGACGCTGCCCCGGGCCGACTTGCCCGGGCGCATATGTGCTCGGCGGTGTAGGCCCGCGGACGACGTGGTGTTTCTCGGGTAGCGTTGACTTTCGGTAGCAGGGTTGACTTTCGGTAGCAGGGTTGACTTTCGGTAGCAGGGTTGACTTTCGGTAGCAGGGTTGACCTTCGGTAGCAGGGTTGACTTTCGGTAGCAGGCTCACAGCAAGCGAGCACGGTGGATATGACTAGATCGAAGGCGGATCGGTTTCGGGTTGGAATTCTGTCGGGCGTCGCGGCGCTCTCGGCCGCGCTCTTCGCGGCGCCCTCGCCGGCGAGCGAGTGCACCTCGTCGCAAGCTCAGAAGACGCTCGCCGAATGTCCGGGCGGGAAGTTTCAGTCGAACGTCACGAAGCGGCCCCAGGTGAGCTTCACGACGGCGCCGGAGGCCATCAAGAAGAAGGACCGGACCGACGACATCAAGCCGGTGAACCCGACCGACATCACGCAAACGGCACAGCGCGACGAGCGTGCCTCGCGCCTCAAGCCAAAGGTGCGAAAGCTCCTCTTGACCGAGATCGCCAACGTCGAGCGGCTTTACAAATCGACTCCGAAGAACGACAAGGACCGGCCCCAGCTCATGCGGCGCCTCGCCGAGGGCTACGTCGAGCTCGAGTCGAGCGCGTTCAAGGACAAGGTCGAAGGCGAGGTCCGGGCGCAGGAGCTGCGTGCCAAGGACCCGAGCGGCGCATCGAAGGCGAAAGACGGCGTCAAGAAGGCGACCGAGATCATCAAGGTCGCGCGCAAGAACGCGATCACTTTCTACAAGCAGCTCAAGGACCAATACCCGAAGTGGTGCCAGTTTCCGGACAACCCGGAAGGGCAGCAGGGGTGCATCGACGAGGTGCTGTACTACCTCGCGTACGAATACGAGCAGGCCGGCGACCTCGAGAACGCGCGCTCGGCTTACCTCGAGCTCACGGAAAACTGGAAGAAGTCTCGCTTCGTGCCGAACGCCTTCCTCGCGTTCGGCGAGCTCTATTTCCAAGAGGCGCAGGGCGACCCGAGCAAGTGGCCATTCGCGCAGAACTTCTACAAAGAGGTGCTCAAGTACGACCCTCCGGAAAATAAGCTCTGGGGCTACGCGGCGTACAAGCAGGCCTACGTCTTCTGGAATCAGGGCGACTATGCGACGGCGATCGAGCAGTTCAAGAAGGTCATCGAGTTCGGTGGCAAATTCCCGCAGCTCCCCAACGCGAAGAGCCTGGCGAGCAGCGCGCGCCGCGACATCATTCCGGTCTACGCGCTCAAGGGCGATCCGGCGAAGGCGCACGACTTCTTCCGGCCGCTGAGCGGCGATTCGGGCGTATCGAACGCGGGCACGATCACGATGATGGAGGCCCTCGGCGCCAACCTCCTCGACACCGGCCACTACGACGAGGCGGTCATCCTCTATCGCGACCTGATGAAGCGGAACCAGGGCGACCAGCTCTGCTTCTACCAGGCGCAGATCACGCAGGCCATCATGGCCAGCAAGAGCGGCAACAAGCCCGCCATCGTCGCCGAGCTCGAGAAGCAGCTCGGCACCTACAAAGAGTTCATGTCGAGCCGGCACGAGAAAGAAAAGCTCAAGTGCGCGAACACGACGGCGGCGGTCATGAGCGAGACGGCGATGGCCTGGCACCTCGAGGCCGTCGGCTCGGGCGGCGTGCGCGGCACCGGCGACGCGAAGACGATGGATCAGAGCGAGAAGCTCTATTCGCTGGTCATCGATAACTTCACGCCCGATCAGTTCCGCGGGTTCACCTTCCCGCGAATTGTCAAAGAGGACTGGCCGACCGTCTCCAAGATTCGCTACGCGATGGCGGACCTCCTCTACTTTCAGAAGAAGTGGGAGAAGTGCGGACCGGCGTTCGATCAGGTCGTCGCCGACGACCCCAACGGGCCGAATGCGGCCGAGGCGGCGTTCGCCTCCGTGCTCTGCTACCAAAACATCTATGCCCAGCAGCACGCGGACGGCTCGCATCGAAAGGGCGGTGGCCACCTCGACGATGGCGCCGCGAAGGGCAAGAAACCGCAGAGCGACGCCGACAAGCTTAAGGCGAAGGAGTTCTCGCCCGGGCAGAAGGGCATGATCACCGCCTTCAACCGGTATGTTTGCTACATCAAGCCGCCGGACTCCGACAAAGAGGCGCTCGAGCAATACGTCGAGGTGAAGTACGCGCGTGCTCGCACCTACTTCGAGGCTCAGCACTGGCAAGAGGCCGCCCTCGCGTTCCGCGATGTGGCCATGAACCATCATCAGCTCGACGCCGGGCTCTACGCGGCGCAACTCTACCTCGAGGCGCTCAACGTTCTCGGGACGCGTGTCGATCCGCCGAATCCGGACTGCCTGCTCGACATGGAGCAGGACGTGCCGAAGTTCATCGAGTTCTTCTGCAAAGATGACAAGCAGAAGCAGGAGAACGAGGAACAGTGCTCGGTGCTCTTCCGCATCCAACGCGACGTTCAAGCGAAGCGCGCGGAGGCGCTCGTAAAGAAGGCCGACGGGGGAGCATCCAACCGCATCAAGCTCTACGAAGAGGCCGGGCAGCTCTACTTCAACCTCTGGAAGCAGTACGGCGAGCCGGCGTGTCGCGATAAGAAGCCGACCTGCGAGAAGAACGACAAGATCCTCTACAACGCGGCGCGCGCGTTCCAGGCGGCCCGCCTCATCGCCAAGTCGATCAAGATCCGGCAGATCCTCATCAACCCCGAGTTCAACCTGCACCAGACGGAGTCGGCGAAGCTCGCGGTCTATGAAATCGGCGGCAACTACCAGGCCATCGCGGTCTACGAGCTGGCGGCCGAATGGTACGAGCGATTTGCCAACGAGAACCCCAAGCTCGAGAAGGCGGACGACGCGCTCAGCGACGCCGTCGTCCTGCGCCTTGGGCTCGGCCACAACGACAAGGCGATCGAGGACGCGAAGCTCTTCGGGCAGCGCTACGGCGCGAAAGAGCCCGCCAAGGCGGCCCAAATCGCGTTCGCGATCGGCTCGTATTACGGCGAGCGCGAAGACTGGAAGAACGCCGAGAAGGCCCTCTCCGGGCAGATTGGCAAGATCGACCAGCAGGCTACCGTCGACGTGAAGCTTCAGGCCCACGCGCTGCTCGGCCGCACCTACGCGGCCCTCGGCAAGGCGCCTCAGGCCGAGAAGGAATTCGGCGTCGTTCGCGACACCTGGAAGGATCCGGCGGCCGTTCAAAAGGCGCTCGCGGCGCTCGGCGGTGGCAAAGCCGCCGAGGTGCGCCGGCTCGTAAAATCGCTCACCGCCGCGGGCGAAGCGCTGTTCTTCTTCGCTGAAAAAGCGCGCGTGGCGCAGGTCGATGCCCTGGCGTTCCCGGTCTACAAGGGCAAGGGCGATCCGAAGGACGTCAACGACTTCACCAAGACGAAGGTGAAGGAGTGGTACGAGTCCAAAGAGAAGGCCATCGACCTCGTCAACAAGGACTACCTCAAGATCGTCGAGCTCAAGCCCGAGCCGCCGCCGATGTGGGTCATCAAGGCGGGAGCGAGCGTCGGAAAGATGTGGGGGCAGTTCGTCGCGGACTTCAACAACGCGCCGTACCCCAAGGACTGGGACAAAGACGCCTACGTCCCCGGCTTCGATCCGCCGCTGCATTTCCACGAGCTGCGCGCGAGCTACAAGGCGGGCCTCGCCGAGGCGAGCGAGAAGTACAAAATCCGCGCGAAGGGCGCCTTCGTGACGTGCCTCGGGTACTCGACGAAGTTCCAATACTTCGACAAGGACTCCCGTTCTTGCGAGAAGTGGCTCAGCAAGGAATACGGCAAAGAGTTTCACCTCATCGACGAGTTCCGCGGTGCGCCGACGCGCGTGAACTCTCCGCTTGCCGAGCGTCCGCAGGCCGTCGCTCATGACGGAACCTCGCTCGTCTACGACACGCGCGAGCAGGAGGACAAGGAGTCCGGCGCCGAGGCGAAGGACGCAAAGGCGGGCGACAAATGAGCCAAGCGAACAGGGCAAGGACCATGAGAAGCGCGACGAACTCTGCACTGGCCGCCTTGGTTGCGGCGGGGCTCCTCGGCCTCGTCGGGTGCGGCACCTCTTCGGGGACGATCGATCCGGCCGTGGACCCGACGACGATGGACGTATTGAAGACCGGCGGCGGCACTGCGCTTTCGAAGGAAGCGGCGGGCCTCTTCAAGAAGGGATCCGAAGCGATGGTCCAGCACGACCGCGCTGGGGACTGGAGCGATGCCCTGTGCGACGACATCGCGAGCATGTTCAAGCGCGCTGCCGACGAGCAGTCGGACGGAAAGTTCCACGAGGCGCTCTACAACTCGGGCGTGGCGCAGCAACGCTGCAAGAACGACGCTAAGGCGCGGGCCACCTTCGATGAGCTCCTCGGCAAGGAACCGAAATTCCATCGGGCCCGCGTCCAGGTCGCGCTCTATGAGTTCATCGCGTCCGGCCAGAAGGACGTCGAGAAAGCGATCGGCGAGATGAACCAGGCCGTGACCGACGCGCAGTTCAAGAACGAGGAAGCGCTCGTGCACCTCGCGATGCTGCAGATGATGCGCGACAACGACGTCTCCGATGACGACGGCGCCAACGACTTCGAACGGGCAAAGTCGAATCTCCAGCGCGCGCTGGCCATCAACGATTCGTACATGTCGGCGTTCAACCAGCTGGCGATCTACTACCTCGAGATGGCGAAGAAGAAGGCCCTCGGGGAAAAGGCGCCGAAGGGCAAGCGCCGTCGCGGCATCGCGGTCGCGTCCGAAGACAAGAAAAAGGCCGACTCACAGGCGCTCGAGCTCGCGGCCCTCGTCTGCTCGCAGGCGATCCGCAAGAACCCCAATTACGCCCCCATCTACAACACGATGGGCCTCATCTCCGCCGAGCTCGGCGATCTGTCGCAGTCGGCGCAATCGTTCGGCAAGGCGCGCGCGCTCGACGCGAAGTTCTTCGAGGCGCACATGAACTACGCGGCCGTGAACCTTCAATTCCGTGGCTTCGAGCAGGCCGAGGACGCCTACCGAAAGGCGCTCGGCGAGAAGAGCAACGATTTCGAGGCCCACCTCGGACTCGCCCTCGCGCTTCGCGGCCAGATCACGGACGCGAATTTCGATTCGCAGATCGCCGCTGTGGCGAAGGAGCTGGACGCGGCGCGCAAGATCGACGGCGACCGACCTGAGACCTACTACAACGACGCGATCCTCACGCAGGAGTACAAGAGTAAAACGCTCGATCAGGCCAAGGTCGAGGGGATCCTCGAGCAGTCGAAGACCTTGTTCCGCGATTTCCTCGCGAAGGCGACCGGCAAGGACGAATACGCCGATGCCGCCAAGCGCGCCGAAGAGCGCATCAAGGAAATCGACGACGTCATCAAGTTCACGCGAGAGACCCGCGAGATGGAGAAGAAGACGCCGCCGGCCGCCGCACCGGCGCCGGGGGGCGCCAACGGAACGCCGCCGGCCGAGGGCAAGCCGGAGGCGGGTGCCAGCGCCGCGACTCCGCCGACGAATGGCTGAGGTGCGCGCAGAGATTTTTGGAACCGGCCAACGCGCGGCGTGTCTCTCCGGACGGCGGCCGCGAGCGGCCACGCCGTGAGCCTGCCGCGAGTTCTCGGTTGACCCTGACCCGGCGAGGCGGTTACAATCGTACTGTAAAGAGGGCGTCTTTTTCAGGGAGGCCATAACGTGACGAGGCAAAACGTGTCGAAGGTAGTGCGAACGACGTTGTCTGCAGCGGTAGCGAGCGCCTTGCTCTTGGCGGCCGGGGCTGCTTCAGCTCAGGGCGGCCCGAAGAGCGAGGACTCCGAGGACGGCTACGGCTACACGTTCTCCGATGACCCGCTGACGGCGGGTGGTTTCGGTCCGTCCGACAGCAACATCAAGGTGCGTCCGCAGGGCGTGCGACGGACGCTCATCCGACCGCGCATCTCGTTCGTTCCCGAGATGTTGAAGTCCGTCGAGAACATCTGAGTGAGGTCGCGCGCACGCGATGCACGACGCTACGGCTGCGCAGTGCAGCCGGGCTTGCGTTCATTTCGTGTCGGGGCGCTAACGCACGGCGTTCGCGGTCCGCGGTATTCGGGTCTCAAGAAGTCTTAGTCCACCTGATTGCAAGGGGCATCACGCGCTCATGGAAGCCAAGCAGAATCTCGCACTCACGTTCGCGTTCTATCAGGGCAACGAGCTGATCCGTCGCGAGACGGTCGCGCAGGACATCATCAAGGTCGGCAAGGATCCGAAGAGCCACCTGCGCGTCGACGACGAACAGGCGGCGCGGACCCACGCGGTGATCGAAGTCCAGGACGAGATCACGCTCATCGACCTGGGCATCGAGGCTGGGACGATGGTGAACGGCGCGCGCGTGAACAAGTGCCGCCTCAACGCGGGAGACCAGCTGCAGATCGGCGCCACGGTGATCGTGCTCGAGCGTATCGAGGATGCGGGCGCGGTCGCCGCGGTTCCTGCCCCGGCCTCGTCGGCGGCCGCAGCGTTCGTTCCCCCTCCCGCAGTGAGCAATCCGTTTGCGGTAGCCGTGACCAGCAACCCGTTCGCGGCGCCGGCGAGCGTGCCGATCGCGTCGAATCCGTTCGCGGCCCCGAACCCGTTCGCGCCGTCGCACCGCGGCGGCGTGCCGAAGAACGCAGCCGAGGGCACGTACGAATACCAGATCGTCAAGGCTGGGCCGGCAGTGCCCCCGGAAGAGGTGGAGACGCCGGCGGATGCACTCGAGGTTCGCGTCCTCTGGGGCCGCAATCTCCTGCATGTCGCTCACCTGTCTCCGCCGCGCTCGTTCTACGTCGGCGAGGCGGAGGGCAAGGGCACGAGGGTTGATTTCTCGGTGCCGTCAGAGAAGCTCGGTGCAGGTGGGCGTGTAGCCATCGTCGAGGCCGGCGGTGGCAGCGCGTTCGCGGTCGTGCCGGCAGCGGCGGGCGGCTACGCCGAGACCGGCGGTCAGAAGGTGTCGCTCCAGGACGCTGCGAAGGCGCAGGGTGGTCGCATCGCGCTCAACCGTGGCACGAGCATCCGCATGGAGGTTGGGGATCTCGTGTTCGAGGTGAACTCGGTCGCGGGAGGCAAGAAGGTCGCGGCCGCGTTCTCGCTCGCGGCGCTCATCACGGGAGGATCGCTGCTCTACATCCTCGGCGCCGGCGTCGGCGTCGGCGGTTTTCTCGCGGCGACGGCGATGTTCACGCCGGATCTCAACAGCACGTCCGACGATCAGATGACCGACGAGCAGCGGTATCTGATTTCGCACTACCTCGAGTCCGCGGCCGAGCAGGAGCTCGAAGAGAAAGAGACCGAGCAAGTCTCTGAGGACAACGCCGACAACAAAGAGGGTGGCACCGGCACTCGCGCCAAGGGCGAAGAGGGGTCGATGGGCAATCCCAACTCGAAGGCGTCCGGCAATCGCTACGGCGTCGCCGGCCCTGCCGACAACCAAGATCCGCACATCGCGCGGCAGGCGGCGCTGCGTGACGCGGCGGAGTTCGGCATGATCGGGCTCCTGAATTCCGGTGCCGGCGGCGATCCGGATGCTCCGACGGCACCTTGGGGACGCGATGACTCGCTCGGCAACGACCCGCTCAGCGCTCGCGGCAACATGTGGGGCGACGCGATCGGCGAGTCGTTCGGCGCCGGCGGCCTTGGCTTGACCGGCATTGGCGAGGGCGGTGGCGGTCGCGGCGAGGGGATCGGCCTTGGCAACATCGGCACCATCGGACACGGCGCTGGCACCGGCACGGGTCAGGGGTTCGGCTCTGGTCACGGTCGCCTGGGTCGCTCGCACCGCGCGCGCCCGCCACAGGTTCGCATGGGTGCGACGAGCGTGAGCGGCAGGCTTCCGCCCGAGGTCATCCAGCGCATCGTGCGCCAGAACTTCGGTCGCTTCCGCGTGTGCTACGAGACGGGCCTTCGAAACAACCCGAACCTTCAGGGCACCGTGAGCGTGCGGTTCGTGATCGGGCGCGATGGCAGCGTATCGAACGTCGGCGGCGGCGGCAGCATGCCTGACAGCGGCGTCACGAGCTGTGTGACGCGCGCGTTCTACGGGCTGAGCTTCCCGCAGCCCGAAGGCGGCATCGTGACGGTTTCGTACCCGATCTCGTTCTCGCCGGCGAGCTGACGTTCGCGAGACGAGACGAGGCGAGGCGCGTTCGCGCGGCTCCTGGGTTCGCCCGCCCCTGCCAGTGAGGGGGCGGGCGAGTTCGTTTTGTGGCGCCGTGGCGACATACGTTGCGGCGCGGCGCGACGACGCGGACGACTGTGGCATCAGGCTGCGGCCTGGGTGCACGGCGCGCCGCGCGCGAAACGCATGCGCGGGTTGGCCGGGGCGACGGGCGCTACGGCCTCGCGGGTGCGTGGTATTTTTGTGGGCCGCGCGGGGCGTGTGCCGCTGGACTTCGGCGAGCGGGGAACACTATCCTCCCAGCGCCGTGAAAGGCTTGATCTTGTCTTCGTTACGCTCGCGGTGGACGCGGGGGACGCAGCCGAGGAAAGGTGGCTCGATGAAGTTTCGTGCGATGTTGACGGGGGCCGTGTTCTTGGTTGCGCTCGGGGGCGGTTGCAGCCGCGCGAAGCAAGAGGCGGTGCTGCTGTCGAACCAGGGTGACAATCTCGTCGACTCGAACCCGGGACAGGCGATCGGAAAGTACGAAGAGGCGACGAAGCTCGACCCCGCCAACCACCTCATCCTCTACAAGCTCGCGAAGGCCTACAAGAAGAAGGAAGACTGGGAGAAGGCGGCATCGACCTTGGCACGCGCAGCGGAAAAGGCGCCCGCGTTCGCCAGTTATTGGTTCGAGCTAGGCAACGCGCTCGAGCAGCAAGCGAAGAAGGGCACGGTGAAGTGGTCGGAGACGATTGAGCCGTACTCGAAGTGCATCGAGAAGGACCCGAACAAGGACGAGTGCTACGCGCGCTTGGCAAACGCCTACGTCTGGAGCGACGACGATCAAAAGGCGCTTCAGAAGTACGTCGAGGCGATCGAGAAGCGCCCCGCGTCGAGCGATCGTGCGTGCATCGATGACCCGCTGCTCCTGTGCCCGGTGGCCTATTACACGAGCCTCGCGAACCTCTTGATGCGACTCGACTACTACAAAGAGGCCGAGCAGGTGCTCAACGCGGCCAAGGAGTTTGCGGATCCGAAGGACAAGCGGCTCTTCAACGTGCACACGCTGCTTGCGCAGGTTTACCGGGAGCAGAACGACGTCGACAAGCAGGTGCGGGCGCTCGAGGACGCGAAGAGCGTGCGCGAGGATGAGCCGACTCTGCTCTTCAACCTGGGGATGGCCTACGCGGCGAAGAAGCCGCCGAACAAGGCGGACGCGCTCGCCCGGCTCAAGGGTTTTTCAGCGCGGGCCTGCAAGCAGAAGGACGCGGCGAAGTACAAGTCGCAGTGTGAACAGACGCAGACCGTGATCATGCGCTTGCAGGGTCCTGGCGGCTGAAGCGCGCGGGCTGCGCGTGGCTCGCCGTGTGACGTCGTGGGCGATTTCGCTGCCGCCACGAGAAGACAGCGCATTCAAGTTGGGTGTTCATTCGTCGCCTCAGATGCAAATTACGCAGCGCCTAGCCGAGCTTGAAGCTACACGCGAGTGGTCTGCATTTGCCGACGCGCTCGAGCAGGCCATAGAGCTCGAGCCGAGCGAGCCGGCAAAGGCCGAGCTCTTCTTGCGGCTCGGACGCACCCTGAACGAGAAGCTTGCGCGAGGGCCGCGGGCGCTCAAGGCGTTTCAGCAGGCGTGGAAGCTTCAGCCCGCGGACGTCGGCGCGCTGCACGAGGCGAGTCGGGCGTATTGGGATCTCGCCAAGATCAAGATGGTCGAGACGGTCCTCCGCAAGGGCCTCGCGGTCGTGACCGGCGAGGCGCGTGCCAAGGTGCTCGTCGACCTCGCCGACGTGCTGCAGGACCTCGGTGATTACGACGCCGCGCGCGAGTGTTGTCACGAGGCTGCGGCCGTCGATTCGCCCTTGGCGTTCGAGGCCCAGCTGTGCGGAGAGGACTTGAGCGTGGACGCGGCGTCGCAGGCCGACCGCATCGACGAGCTCGTCTCGGACGCCGCGGAGCGTTCCGACGTGGCCGAGCGAGCGAGGCTGTTGATTCGGGCGGCCCGGATCGCGAGGCGGTTCGCGGCACCACGCCATGAGGAGCTGTTGCTGCTCGCGTATCAGGCCGACCGCGGGGACCGGCAAACGGCTGCGCTCTACGAGGAGCTGCTCGCGAGCGATGGCCGACTCGACGAGGTCATGTCGCGCCAAGTCGAGCTCTTGGACGCCGCCGGCGGCCTCGAGCGATCGCGGTTGGCCCTTCGGTTCGGCGCGCGGTGGGCAACGCGGCACCAAGACCTCGCACGCGCGGCCGAGTTGTTCGAACGAGCGGTGCGTGCGGACCCAAGCAACGACGCGGCGTTTGCGTCGCTCGTCGAGTTGTGGGGCGCCCAAGAGGGCAGCGCGGGCAAGCTCCTCGCGCTCGCCGAGGAGCTCGTTGAGAGCGCCGGTGCCCCGGACTTCGTGCTGGCCGCTGCGGGCAAGGCCTCGTGGCGAATGCTTGGCGACATCGAGCGCGCCGGATCGTGGTTTGCTCGCCTGGCGCCCGTGGCACCGAACCATCCGGAGCTACGCGCCTATGAGGCGTGGCTCGGGGCACTGGAGCACGAGGCTGTCGGGGCGCGCGAACCCGCGACGGAAGCGGGGTCGTGTGGCGACGTGGCTCGGTCGGCCCCACCCGCAGCTGGCGCACTGGCGTCGCCGACGGAAGAGGGCGATGTCAGAGGCGTTCCTGAGGACGGGCAGGCGGCCTTCAATACGACGGACGTCGACAGAGGGCTTCACGTGAGTGCCGAACAGGGCAGAGACGACGAGGAAAAGATGGTCGTGGACGAAGGGGACAGCGCGGTGAATTCGGTGGGTGACGAGGATCTCGACAACACGACGGAATTGGACTCGTTGGTCGACTCGGTGAGCGGAGCGGACATCGAAGCCGTGGTCGACTCGGTGAGCGGAGCGGACGTCGAGACCGTGGCCGACTCGGTGAGCGGAGCGGACATCGAGTCGGTGCCGAGCTCGCGTGAGGCGGCGCAAGACGTGGCGCGCGCCGTCGCGGATTCGGCCGATGCGGCCCTGGCGGCTCCCGCGGATGCCAGCCACGAAGCAAGCGCTGACGGGAACTCACCAGCGAGCCCCGCCGAGCCCGAGCCGTGCAGTGCCACGCCGGTCAGTGCCACGCCGGTCAGTGCCACGCCGGTCAGTGCCACGCCGGTCAGTGCCACGCCGGTC
>SYFR01000363.1 GCA_005800325.1 Myxococcales bacterium
CCGTGCTCTTCCGATGGGCGCGCGCGTCGTCGAGCTTGCCGTCGTCGAGCTTGCCGTCGTCGAGCTTGCCGTCGTCGAGCTTGCCGTCGTCGAGCTTGCCGTCGTCGAGCTTGCCGTCGTCGAGCTTGCGGGCGGCTTCTCGGCGGCGCGCTGCGCGAGCGGATGGGCGCGATCGTAGACGGCGATGAGTCCCTCGATCGAGGTGTGGGTGTAGCGCTGAGTCACGCTGAGGCTGGCGTGGCCGAGCAGCTCTTGGATGCTGCGCAGATCCGCGCCGCCGTCGAGCAGGTGCGTGGCGCAGCTGTGGCGCAGCGCGTGAGGATGCAGATCGGGGCGACCTGCCGCGAGGATTCCATAGCGCTTCACGAGCTCTTGCACGCGCCGCACGCCGATGCGCTGTCCGCGGCTCGAGAGAAACACGGCGTGGCGCGCCTCGAGGCTGGGCGCCTCGGCTTCGAGCTCGCTGCGGCGCGCGAGGTACGACTTGAGCGCCCGCACCGCGTGCGAGCCGAGCGGAACGACGCGCTCCTTGTTGCCTTTACCGAGCACGCGCGCGGTCCCGAGGCCGCCCGCCTCGAGCTCGAGCCGCCCGAGCTCGAGCCCGACGAGCTCCGAGACGCGCAGCCCGCCGGCGTAGAGCGTCTCGAGGATCGCCCGGTCGCGCAGCCCCTCGGCGTCGTCCGCGGCGGGCGTCGTCACGACCTCGCCCATGGTCTCGGCATCGAGAAATACCGGGAGCTTCCGCGGCGCCTTGGGCGCTACGAGCGCGGCGGCCGGGTTCACGGCGACCCTGCCGCGGCGCATCAGGTGGCGGAAAAGGGCGCGCACCGAGGCGATCTTCCGCGCGATCGTCGTGGCGGTCGCGTCGTGCGAGAGGCCGGCGAGCCACGCCCGCAAGAGCGGCAGCGTCACGTCGCCGACGGCGGGGTCGCGGTCGAGGCGCGCGGCAACGAACGCCCCGAGCTGCTCGAGATCGCGCGTATACGCCGACACCGTGTGCCGCGAGGCCCGGCGCTCGCCCTCGAGGTACGTCGCGAGCTCGCCCGTCGCGAGCGCGAGCGTGAGGGTGGCGGTGGTCACGGTCTGAAGCGTAAAAGCGCCGAAAAAAATGGCCAATTACCGCTACTGCGCCGAGAAGGGCCCATCTACGTCGTTGCCTTCGTCGCTGCGATGCTCACGCACACGAGTTCGCTGCGCTTCTCGCTCCTCGTCGCCTAGTAGCTGAACCCTCCTCGGCGCAGCAGTGGGTGCTCGTGGACCGATTGAGGAATGAGCCTTTCGGCTCGGTCGTGCTACGGGCGCCGCCAGCTCGAGCGACGCTCAAATCGTCAGGGCGCGCTCACCATGAAATAGTGCATGGCGTGAAAACCGGCGAAGGGGTTCGTGAGGAGGTAGTCGGGCTGCTTGTCGCCGTTGATGTCGCCAGCGGACTTGAAGCGGAGATACTGGGTGATGCCGATGCCCCCGGCCACGGCAATGGCGGGCAGCGGAAGGTCAATGCATTCGTCGAAGGCGATCGCGTCGTCGTCGCGCGAGCGCGCGAGGAAGGCCCCCCGGCGCTCGGGCACCGCGAACGCCATGAGCTCGGCTCGCCCGTCGCCGTCGATGTCATGGATCCGTGGGGCTTTCGTGGTCGCTTGACCGAGCAATGAGGCGTCGATGTCCGCCACGAACACGGCGCCTTCGCTCGTCGGCGCCATGCGCTTCCATTGGCCTTTGATCGTCTGCACGACGAGCTCGTCCTTGCCATCGCAGTCGAGGTCGCCCGCCGCGAGCGCGTCGTCGGTCGCGAGCCCGGTGTAGCAGTGCCCCTCGCCCGGCGGGAAATTCCCTTTCCCGTCGCCAGGGCGGAAGAAGTTGCAGATCGTCGTGCGCACGAGCAAGTCCGCGTGGCCGTCCCCGTTGCCGTCGAGCACGACGATTTCGGAGCGCTGCTCTTGGTCGATGATCGAGATCTCGAACCCCCGCGGCACCGTTTGTCGATAGAGCCAAATTTCGCCGCGGTCTTGCGCGGGGATGGCAAGGTCGAGGTTGCCGTCCTCGTCGAAGTCACCGTGCACCACGAAGCCTGACGGGCGTCCGCCGGGGTAGACGACCTGCACCAGGCTCTCGAGCGTCGGGCCTCCCCAGAAGATCGCGATCTTGTTGCTGTATTGGTAGCCGACGACGGTGTCGGCGAAGCCGTCTCGGTCGAGGTCGACGATGTCGGCCGAGAGCGCCTCCCGCATGAACGAGCCCACGATCCATTGCGTGAAGCGGCGTCTCTCGCAGCCCGGCGCGCCACGGTCGACGTGCTCCACCGCGCAGCTGCCGCCGCCAACGCCAGCGCCCGCGGTCGAGCTGCTCCCGCCGCCACCCGTGCCGGCCTCGGTGGTCGAGCCACTCCCGTCGCCGTCGAGCTTGAGCGGCACGTCGGGGACGCAGGCGGCGACGAGCGCGGCGAGGCCCGCAGCGAGCCCCGCGGCGAGGCCATGCGTTCGCGCTGGCGGCATTCGCTCACTTGGTTCCGGCCGCGCGGCGCGGCGATGGGCGATGGGCATGCGAGCCTTCAGCCGTCGGCTCCTTGGTCTGCCAAAGCGAGAGGGACGCCAGGTGCGCTGCTCTTCGCCGATGCAAAGCGCCGCCGCAAGGTGGCCACGGCGGCACGCAAGAGCCTGCGGGCATGCTCGGCGTCGTCGAGCTGGTTCTCGGCCGCGATCGCCGTGAAGGAAGCGCCCTCGATCCAGGAGGTGAGCGCGGAGTGCTGTTCGACCGGCAGCTCGCGAGCGGCGTACTCGAGCAGCTCGCGCGCCGTCTGGGCCGCCGTGATCGGCGGACGGATCCCCAGCTCATCGATGAGCGGCGAGCTCACGAACTCGTTGAACAGCCGCTTGATGCTCGGCAGCCCCGAGGGGCCGACGCCGCGCTCGCGCCGCACCTGATCGCGCACCGCATTGGCGACCACGATGCGGAGCCAGTCGCCGAACGTCTTGTCCTCGTTGCGCTCCTGCCACGACGGGTAGCGACTGAGCCCCGCGCCATCTCTTCGCGCGAGCTTCTCGACGAGGGCGAGCACGACGGCGTGTGCGCCATCGACGTCGACTCCGTTCGTCTTGAATGCGCGGCAAGCATGTACGAGCGGCAAGAGGTGCGGGGCGAGCGCGTCCATGAGCTCCCGGCAGGCGCGCTCGTTGCCGCCGGCGGCTCGGTGGGCGAGCGCCTCGAGCGGAGCTCCGTCGAGGTTCGGCGGACCTCTTCGTGAGGCCGCCCGCGCGTCATCGCGATCTTCGATGCCCATCCCCGTCGAATCGACCTCCGGCCCGCGAACTCGCCAGCCGTCGCCGCGCACTATCCCACGGATCCTTTCGCCACCCTAGAACCGAAGCCGGAACGACGCGCTCATCGGGCCGAGCAGGAGCGCCGTCGAGCTCGGACGCGGCTCGATGACGAGCAGGCTCGCCCCCACACCCGCCGATGCGAGCCCGACGCCGAGCGCCATGAACGCGCCCGTTTGCAACAGCGACGCCGAGGCGAGGAGGTCCCGCTGCTCGGCTCCCGAGCACGCCGGATCGTCGGTGCAGCTCACGAGCTCGCCGCCCTTCGCAAGCGTCCCGATGCCGAGGCCGGCCGCGACCAAGAGCCCGGCGCCACCCACGATCGCGAGCCCGAGCCCGGCGCGAAGCTGCAGCGACGGCGCGGGCTCGCCAAGCTCCGCGAGAGCAAGGCCTGCGACGTGCGGCCCGCCGAGCGACGCAGGCCCGAGGCCCGCAGGATGCGCCACCTCCGGATGGACCGCGGGCGTGAGCACGATGGCCACCGCGTAGGACTCTCCCGCTTGGGCGGTGACGGTGGCCAGGAACGGCTCGAACCCGTCCGCTTCGGCGGAGATCTCATGCTCGCCGACGTCGATGAGGAGCGGCTCGCCGACGAGCGCCACCGCGCGACCGCCGACCTTGACGACGAACGTCGCCGGTGGATCTACCGCGTAGATCCAGAGCCTCGGGACGCGCGGCTCGAGCTCGGCGAGCTTCTTCTTCGCGAACTCGTCGAGCAGCGTGCGCCTTCGCTCGCCGACGGTGATCTCGCGGTTGAGCGTGATGGCCTGCTTGTAGCCAAACCAGGCTTGGGCGAGCTTGCCGTCCCGCTCGCGGCAGCTCGCGACGCGGATCTGCGTGGTCGCCGCCGGATCGAACTTCATGCTGGCGTCGAAGCGCTCGCACGCCGCCGGCCAATCGTTGCTGTCGCTCAGCTCGACGCCGCGCGCATAGAGCGCCTCGGCCTGCACCCGATCGTATTCGTCTTGAGCGAGCGCGACGCCGCCCAGGACCGTCGAGCACAGCAAGACGAACGCGGCCGGCAAGCGTTGGCGTGTGCGCATCACCGGAATCTCAAGGCGTCTTCGATGGTCTCGCCCGCCCCGGCCGCAGCCGGCGACACGGCGGCGACGGCGGGCGACGCGGTCGCGGCAGCGTTCACGGTCTTCGACGCTGCGCCCCGCGGCCGAGGCTTGCGGTGGCTCGGTGCTCGGCTCACGACGGCGCGAGGTGCCGCGTCAGCCGCCGGGGCCGAGGCCTCCGGATCACGACGCTCAGTTGTGAAGGCAGGCGCGTCCGCGGCGCTCGGCACCGGCTCGCTCCTCGCTGCCGCGACCGGCTCGCTCCTCGCTGCCGCGACCGGCTCGCTCCTCGCTGCCGCGACCGGCTCGCTCTTCGCTGCCGCGACCGCCTCGCTCGACGCCGCGAGCGTGGCGTCGTGCTGCACGATGTCGGGTCCCGGCGTGCGGGCGCTGACGGCGAGGTACCCTAGGGAGGCCAGCGCGAGCGCGGCCGCGCCGAGCGCGAGACGACGACGCGCGCCGTCCAACGCCGAGCGCGGGACACGAGTCGGCATGGGGAAATCTCCCGACAGCATCACCTCCGTCACCGGCGAGGACAGCGCGACCATGGCCGGCGCGGCGTCGCCAGGATGCTCGTCGACGTCACCTGCTTCGAGCCCGAGCGTCGTGCCCGAGGACTCGCCCTCGAGCGCGATGGCCGGCCGCGGCACCGCGCGATCCTTCCGCGCGGAGGCCGGCGCGCCTGGCTCCGAGGTCGCCCGGTCGAGCTCGATCCCGAGCGTGCTCGCGAGCTCGACCACGAGGCACCCTGCGCTCGGGAAGCGCTCGCTCGGGACATGCGCGGTGGCCTTGGCGAACCACGCGTCGAACGCGGCGGGGAGCACGACGCCTCGGCGCCGCGCCCGCAGGACCGCGGACTCGGACCGCGCTTCGCTCGCGATCTTGAAGAGCAGCGAAAAGACGCCCGCCGCGCCTCGCGACTCATCGTAAAAAAACGGTCGCCCCGTGAGCAGCTCGAACGCGATGTGCCCGAGCGCGTAGAGGTCGGCGCTCGCCGAGATCGAGCCATCTCCGGTGATCTGCTCCGGTGCCATGTACATCGGCGTGCCGAGGTTGCGCGTCGTCTCCGCGAGGGTGCTCTCGGCGACGAGCTTCGCGATCCCAAAATCGAGGATCTTCAGCCGCGCCGCCCCCGTGTCGGTGCGCGCCACGAACAGGTTCGAGGGCTGGAGATCTCGGTGCACGATGCCGGCGTCGTGCGTGCAATCGAGCGCCAGCGACGCCTGGTGGAGTAGCTCGACCGCCTCGCCTGGCTCGAGTCGCCCGCGGCGCTGGAGGAGAGCCAGGAGATCCTCGCCGCTCAGGAATTCCATGACGATGAACGGCAGCCCGGTCGCGGCATCGACGCCGGAGTCGAGCACGTCGACGACGTGGTCGCTGTGCACGGTGGCCGTCACCGTGGCCTCGAGCCGAAATCGCGACCGCATGTCGGGGTCGCGGACGAGCGCGGGGAGCATCGTCTTCAGGGCCCGACGCCTGCCGGTGTCCATGTGCAGCACCGCGTAGAGCGCGCCCATGCCGCCCGAGGCGATCTTCTTCAGTACGCGGTACCGCCCATTGAACAGGGTGCCGCGTGCCAGCTCGACCGTCGCGCGCGCGCCGTCATCCGCGACGTCCGATCCCTCCCCTGTTGTCGACTGCACGCGTCCGCTTGATATCACGGCCCCGTCGCACGCTGGAAGCGGCTCCGCGCGCGGCTCCGCTCACGGCTGTGCTGCTCGCCCCGCTCGCCCCGCTCGCCCCGCTCGCCGAGCTGCACCTTCGGCAGCTCCACGGTCACGATGATTTTTTGCAGCCCGCGCCACACCTCGGCGGTGAGCGCCGGGTGGCCCTTGCGGAGGGCCGCGGTGACGGCTCCGACCACCGCGCCGTCGCTCGTCGCGGGCGTGCCGCCGACCGTCGTCACGACATCGCCGTCGCGCAGGCCGACGCCACTCATTCCGCCGCCGGCGAGCGCGAGCCCGCGAGGTCGCCACGGCACGGCGGCGACGGGGCTACCGCTCGGGCGAATGCCCGCGCGCGCGACCGACAAGACGCGCTCGCGGCGCACCAGCACGCCCGCCGGCGGCGGCAAACCGGGGCTCGTGGCACCGTGGCCGGCGCGCGAGTCCCGGTGCTCCGCCGGACCGAGGTACGGGGCCTCGCTCGCGGTGGGCAGTTCCGGACGAGCGCCATCGAGCGCGAGGATCGCCGCGGCCTCCTCGGTCGGCTCGAGCGCGACGGGCTGTACGCGCGTGGTCAGCTCGGCGAGCTTCTCACCCAGCGCGTGAACCGGCAGGGCGACGCGCTCGGCGACGGCTTGTGCTGCGGCGCGCGAGAGCCACGCCGCCCCTGCGAACGGCGCGGCCGCGAGGAGCGCGAGGCCCGCGACGGTGACCACTCGCCGTTGCGCTTGCATCGAGCTCACCAGTCCCAGGCGTCAGCCTACACCGCCGCATCAGCCCCAGGGTCAGGCCTTCGCGTTCTTCGCGTCGCCCTTCGCGTCGCCCTTCGCGTCGCCCTTCGCGTCGCCCTTCGCGTCGCCCTCTTCGCCGTCATCCTCGTCGTCGTCCTCGTCGACGTCGTCGTCGTCGTCGAGGTCGTCGAGGTCGTCGAGGTCTTCCTCTTCTTCCGGCTCTTCGACGTGCTCGCCGCGCGCCTTGGCCGCGAGCCTCGCGACCTCGGCCTCCTTGCGGGCCTTCTCTTGCGCGGCGCGCAGCTCGCTGACGCGCTGCATGATGACGGCTTTCGGCGCGACGATCATCGTCATGGTGCGCCCCTCCATGAGGGCGCGGACCTCGACGACCGAGATGTCGCTGAGCTGCTGCATGATGTACTCGAGGTGCTCACGCGCCTTCTCGGGGTGCGTGATCTCGCGTCCGCGGAACCGCACGGTGCACTTCACCTTGTGGCCGGCCTCGATGAACCTGCGCGCGTGGCGCAGCTTGGTCTCGAGATCGTGATCGTCGGTCTTGGGCCGAAGCTTGACCTCCTTGATCTCGACGACGGTCTGCTTGCGCTTCGTCTCGCGCTTGCGCTTCTTCTCGTCGTACTTGAAGCGCCCGTAATCGAGGATCTTGCACACGGGCGGCACGGCCTTGGGGTTGATCTCGACGAGATCGAGCCCTTGCTCGCGGGCGCGCTTGATCGCCTCCGCGGTGCTCATCACGCCAAGCATGTCCCCGTTCGCGTCGATGACCCGAACCTCCGGGACGCGAATGCGATGCCCAATCCGCTGCTGCGGCTCGCGCTTCGCCCTGTCGAATCTTCCGAACGCCATTAACTCCAGTACCTCCCGAATCGCCTGTCGATCGCCGCACGGTCGTGCGCCGACGAACCCTCAAGTCTGTGCCGAATCTCGTCTAGGAGCCGCCCGCCCCCGAGCTGCCCATCTCCGAGCCGCCCGCCCCCGAGCCATTCTGCTCGCGCCGTGGCTCGCGCGCCTCGGCCCGCAGCTGCTCGGCGAACGCCGCGAGCGCCATCGGGTCGAGGTTCTTGTCGAGATCGCGCGATCTCGGCGCCACCGTGCGCTCTTCGACTTCCTTGTCGCCCACGACGAGGATGTACGGTACCCGCATCAGGCGCGCGTTGCGGATCTTTGCGCCGAGCTTGTCCGGGCTCGTATCCGCTGTCACGCGCAGCCCTCCGCCCGCGACGCCACCCTTAGAGAGCACGCGGACGACCTCTTCGGCGTACTCGTTCTGCTTTTCGCTGACGGTCACCACGCGCGCCTGCTCGGGTGCGACCCACACCGGGAAGTTGCCGCCCGTGTGCTCGATGTAGAGCGCCATGAAGCGCTCGAGCGAGCCGAGGATCGCGCGGTGCAGCATCACCGGGCGGTGCGCCTGGCCGTCCGCGCCCGTGTACACGAGCTCGAAGCGATCGGGCAGCGCGTAGTCGACCTGGATGGTGCCGAGCTGCCAGCTGCGCTGCAGCGCATCGAGGATATGAAACTCGAGCTTCGGTCCGTAGAAGGCGCCCTCTCCCGGCGACACCTCGTAGGCGAGCCCGGCCGCTTTGAGCGCCTCGGCGAGCGCGCTCTCGGCCGCGTCCCACTGCAGGTCGGTGCCGATGCGCTGCTCGGGGCGCGTCGCGAGCTTGATGTCGACGCGCTCGAATTTGAACGCGTGGTACACCTCGAACAAGAGCGCTACGAAGCGCTGGATCTCGCCCTGCATCTGCTCGGGCGTGCAGAAGATGTGCGCGTCGTCCTGCGAAAAGCTGCGCACCCGCGCGAGGCCGTGCACGACGCCGCCGCGCTCGTAGCGGTGCAGCCGGCAGAAGTCCGCGACCCGCCACGGGAGCTCGCGGTAGCTGCGCCGCCGCTGGTCGAAGATGAGGCAGTGCGACGGGCAGTTCATCGGCTTCTGCGCCGTCTTCTCGAGCTGGGCGAGCCCGCGCCGCACCTTGTCGGCCGCCACGGACTCGACGCCGTCGGGCACGAGCTCGGCCTTCACCTCGTCGAGCAGATCGGCCGTGACCGGCAGATACATGTTCTCGCGGTAGTTCGGCAGGTGCCCGCTCGTCTCGAAGAGGCGCTTGTCGAAGATCTGCGGCGTCAGGACCTCCTCGTAGCCGTGCTCGAGGTAGAGGTTCTCGACGTAGCGCACGAGCCGCGTGTAGATCCCCGCGCCGCGCGGCAAGAAGAACGGCATCGCCGGCGCGTACTCGTGAAACATGAAGAGCTCGAGCTCACGGCCGAGC
>SYFR01000364.1 GCA_005800325.1 Myxococcales bacterium
AGGCGCACGGCATCACGCCGACGACGATCCTCAAGGCGATCGTGGATTTCTCGCCGTCGTCCGGAAATCGCGACTACGCGGCCGTGGGCCGTGGCCCCGTGTCGCGCGCCGACGACGCGAGCCCGCGGCAAGAGGACGTGCTCGAGCTCGTGCTCGCGCTGCGAGAGGAGATGCACGCCGCAGCCGAGAACCTCGAGTTCGAGAAGGCCGCGCGCGTGCGCGATCGCCTGAAGCAGCTTCGAGAGCAGCACGGCGAGGTGCTCGATGAGCTCGACGCGATCGCCGCCGCAGGCAAGAAGCGACCCGGCAAAAAGCGGCCCGCCAAGGAAAAGGCGCGCGGCGGCACCCTGGGCGCGCCCGCCACGACGTTGGCTCGCTCGGGCTCGCGGCGCAGCCCCGGCGGCGGCGCGCGCCGTGGACGACGCTGAGAGTGGTGTCGAACGCGGCGGTCTTCCTCCCTCCCCCGCTTCGCGAGGCTGGTACACCGTACTTCACCGATGATAGGCTCGTGTTCGGGTGAGCCGCGGCCCCGCGCTGCGCCCGATCTCGTCGTCGGAACGGATTGAGAGGGGCTCCGCCATGCGTTCGGTCGTTATTGCCTTGTGCCTTCCGCTGATCGCCTGCGCGGTCCAAGAAACAGCGCCGGGGGATCCACCGCCCGTCGATCCCTACGCCTACTGCCAGGACGCCAACCCGCCGTACGTCGATACCGACGGCGAAGCGCTGTCGGACTGCGACGAGCTTGCGCTCGAGACGGAGCCGAAAGAGGCGGATACCGACGGCGACGGTCTCGACGATTTCGAGGAGGTACAGTGCGTCTCCAACCCGCTCGACAAGAACGAGCAGTGCTACGCGGGCGGCTGGTTGCACAACGATCCCAAGAACCTCGTCGCGACCGGCAAGACGGAGGGCAGCGTCATCGGCAACATGAAGCTCTCCGATCAGTTCGGCGAAATGGTGAGCCTCTGGGACTTCGCCAACACGCCGAGCTCGCCGACCAACGTGTGGGCCACCCTCCTCGAGAATTTCAACGCGCCGAAGCCGGTCTATTACATCTTGTTCATGACAGCCTCGTGGTGAGGCGCCTGCAAAGGCGAAGCAGTTGGCTTCGCAAACGTCATCTCCGAGTTCAAGAGCCAGACCGGGATCGACATGAACTTCATCGTCGCGCTCGATGAGGACGAAACGGGCGCGCGCCCAACCGAAACTACCGCATTGAAATGGGCGGCGTCGGTGAAGGCGAAGGGTTACCCCGTCACCTCCGACCTGTCGGGGCAGCTCGTCCAGATGACGCCCTACGACGGGAGGGCCCTGCCGGGAAAATGCGCCCTCGCGCCGGACATGACCCTCTTGAAGTGCTGGATCGGCGCGGACAACGCGCTGGGGTTCGATGCCATCAAGGCGCACTCGGCCGCGCACCCGAAGGGGATGTGACCGTGGCCACTTGCCATGATGTTCGGCCCATGGCGGCGGGCTGCCTGGCGCTCGCGCTCGCGTTCGGGTGCAGCTCTGCGCCGGGCGGAGGCGCGGCTCCGGTTGCGAGCAGTGCTTCGGGGCCCGGGACCACGCAGGCCGCGTCCTCGAGCTCGACGGGCACGGCAGAGCCCAGCCTCGTCGCCTCGTTCGTCGCCGAAACCGAGGCCGGAGAGGCGCCGGCGCTGCTCCACCTCGTCAACGCCAGCGACGCGCTCTACGTCACGTTCCAGATCGGCCGCGCCAACTTCAACGCCATCCCGCCTGGGCAGACGGCGGCGCCGCAACTCTCGTTCTCGGCCGACGTACGCGCCGATCTGAAGCTCGGCTACCACGACCCGAGCCTCGGCGGCGGTGGCTGCATCTTCTTCAAACCCAAGCTCATGAACGGCCCCAACGCGTGGGTTCCGGGACGCCGCTATCAGGTGGAGGCCACCGGCACGGAGCCGAGCGACGTGGTCCTCGACATCACCGAACACGAGGGCGCGCCCTTCATGGGCGTGCGAGCCTGGAACAAGGCGGCCGTCCCCGGCACCACGGCCGTGTGGCTCGAGGTCGCGGGCGGGAGCCCACCGCTGGAGCTCGTCACCGTGATCCCCGAGGTCCCGAGCAGCTACGTCCTGCTCGCCGAGGGAAGCGAGCCTGCGGTTGAGGTCACGCGCGTCCGTTTCGCGATGAACGGCCAGGACCTGGCGGCGGACCTGACGGTCGAGCTCACGGGCGCCGCGGGATTCACGGCGGTCATCGACAGCAAGGCGGTGGACGGCGCCATGACCAGCGCGGCGCTGGAGTGAGCGGTCGCTCGAACGACTCGAGCCGCGAGCGCCACCGACCGACGTCTCCGCCCGCGTAACGCGACACCTCTTGAACGCTGATGTACATGATTGTACGCTTTCGTACATGAAGACCTCATCGAGCCAGCTCAAGGCGCACTTCGGGCGCTTTCTGCGCGAGGTGCGGCGCGGCCGAGCGGTCGTCGTCACGGACCGCGACGTGCCCGTCGCTCGGCTGGTACCCTATGCCGAGCCCAACGCCGCCGGGCTCGTGATCGAGGCGCCGCGCGAGCCATCGGCGTGCAAGCTCGGGGCGGTGAAGGTGCGGGGGGTCCGTGTTGCGGGGGTCGATTCGACCGCGCTCCTGCGAGAGGACCGCGAGAGGCGTTGATCGCCTACGTCGATTCGAGCGTGATCCTGCGCAAGCTGCTCGGTGAGCCGGGCGCGCTCGCGGCGTGGCGATCCATCGAGTCCGCCTACGCCTCGCGGCTCCTACCTGTGGAGGTGGCGCGGGTGATCGACCGGCTGCGCCTGTCGGCCCGCATCGATGACGAGGCGGTGGTGCGGCTCCACACCGAGCTCCGGCGCATCCTCCGCTCCATCGATCTGGTCGCCGTCGGGGAGTCCGTCCTCCGGCGCGCGGCGGCACCCATGCCGACGGTGGTGGGCTCGCTGGACGCAATCCACCTCGCCACGGCGCTCGAAGTGGCCGCCCATGTGAACGCGCCCCTGACGCTGGCCACGCACGACGCCCAGCTCGCACGCGCCGCCCGCGCATCGGGCCTCGAGGTCACGGGCGCCTGATCCGCGTCCATGCTCGCGCGATCTACTCGGCGCGGATCGAAGCGCTGACCTGCGACCGCCGCTGCATGCCTCCCCTCGCCTCGCCGAACGCGCTGGGAACATGAAGCCCGATCTGGCAGCGACGTACGGGCGGCGTGTGAGCCCCGCGTTCGGGCTCCCCTCGAACGCCGCGTGCGTGTAGCATCGCCCTCCGTGGACCGCGGACGCACCGAACGTCTCGAGGCCGTCGTCGGCGACCGCTTCCGCCTGTGCGAGCGCGCCGGAAGAGGCGGAATGGGAGTCGTCTACCGCGCCCTTGACCTGAATACCGGCAACATCGTGGCGCTCAAGCTGCTCGCGTCGACGGCGCCCGAGGACTTCGACCGCTTTCTGCGCGAAGCCCGCCTCATCGCGGAGCTCGAGCACCCGCGCATCGTCGGCTACGTCGACCACGGCCAGGACCTCACGCATGGCCTCTTTCTCGCGATGGAGTGGCTCGAAGGGCACACGCTCCGCCAGCGGTTCAGGCGCGGGCCGCTCGCCGTGGCGGAGGCAGCCACTCTCGCGCTCCACCTCGCCGAGGCGCTCGGCGCCGCTCACGCTCACGGCGTCGTGCATCGTGACGTGAAGCCCGAAAACATCTTCTTGCGCGGCGGCGACGCCGGGCGCGCGTGCCTGCTCGACTTCGGCATCGCTCGCACCAACGCCGCTTCCGCTCAGCTCACGCAGGCCGGAACGATCCTCGGCACCCCTGCGTACATGGCGCCGGAGCAGGCGTCGTTCGGCGTGCCCATCGAGCCTCCCACCGATCTCTTCGCGCTCGGCTGCGTCCTCTACGAGGCGCTCACGGGTGCGGCCCCGTTCGACGGTGAGTGCGCGCTCGCGGTCCTCGGGAAGGTCCTCTTCGCCGACGCACCGCACCTCGACACGACGGGCGACGCGATGCTCGGCCCGCTCGACGACCTCGTGCAGCGCCTCCTCAACAAGCGGCCGAAGAACCGCCCGCAGACGGCGGAGGCCGTCGCTCGCGAGCTCGGCCTCATCCTGGCTGGCGAGGCGGCGCGCCGTGAGGTCCGCGCGATCGGCAATACCGAGCGCCGAGTCGTGAGCGTCGTCGCCAGCTCGCCTCCGACGCCGCCCGCCAGCGCGGCCGCGGGCGGCGACACCGTTCATGACACGCTCGTCCGATCGAACGAGGCAGCGGAGCCGACCGGAATCCAGGTGCTCGCCGACGGGAGCTGGCTCGCCGTCATGAGCGGCAGCTCCGCGCGCGATCAGGCGCTCGCCGCCGTTCGCTCCGCACGCGCCATGGTGAAGGCGCGCCCAGGCTGCGTCGTCGCGGTGGCGACCGGGTGGGCGGAAGGCGCTGGCCCGAGCCCAATGGGCGAGGTACTCGATCGCGCCGGCCGCATGCTCATCGACCGCTCTGACGTCGCGGGAGTGCACTGCGATCGCCTGACGACCGAGCTCACCGCGCAGCGCTCGGAGCTTCGCCTCTTGGCCGCGCCCTCCGGAGCTGGCAGCGCCGCCGACCTCGAGCCCATGGTGCTCGGCAAGCGCACGACCCTCGTCGGCCGCAAGAAGGAGCTGACGATCCTCGCGCTCGAGCTCGACGAGGCCATGCAGGGCGATGGCGCACGGCTCCTCTTCGTGACCGGCGCCGCGGGAAGCGGCAAGAGCCGGCTGCGCCGCGAGGTCGCGCGCCTCTTCCTGGCCAAGCACGCGCGAGGCGTCGCGCTGCTCGCTCGCGGCGAGGCCCTCGCCCAGAACGCCGCGTTTGCGGCGCTCGCTTCCCTCGTTCGGAACGCGGCCCACCTCGCTCGAGACGACAGCGACGAGCTCGTGCTGGCGACGTTTCGCGACGCGCTCGCCGAGCTCGCCGATCCGCAGAGAGCCGAATTTGCCGCGGTGTTTCTGGCCGAGCTGGTCGGGGCGCGTATCCCCGAGTCGATGCATCCTTATCTCGGGCCGGCGCGGCGGGATCCAGCCTTCCTCGCGACGCACATCGAGAACGCCTTCATCGCCTGGCTCGATGCGACGACCAGGCACGGTCCCGCCCTCGTCGCCTTCGACAACTTTCAGTGGCTCGATCTCCCGTCCGCTCGAGCGATGGGCAACGCCCTCGCCGCCCTCGGGCACGCTCGCCTCGCGATCCTCGCGCTCGGGCGTCCAGAGACCCGGCAGCGATTCGGTGCGCTCCTCGAGGCGAGCGGCGCAAGCGAGCATCGGCTCGGCCCGCTCTCGCCCGCGGCCCGCGAACAGCTTGCCCGCGAGCTGCTCGGCAAGGACCACGAAGCGAGCGTCGCGGCGGTCGTGGCCGAGTGCGAGGGGCTGCCGCTCTTGCTCGAGGAGCTCGCGCGCGCGACCCTCGAGGGCCGCATCGACGTGCAGCACGGCACGCTCGGAGCCCTGTTCGAGGCCCGGATCGCGGGGCTCGCCCCCGACGAACGCCGCTGCCTGCGAGCCGCCTCCGTGATGGGGCAGCGGTTCTGGGGGGAGGCTGTCGCCGAGCTCATGGACGAGACGATCGAGGTCGTGAACGCCATCCTCGACCGGCTCGTCCTCCGCGAGCTCGTCGTCGTGTGCCCGCCGCGCTTCGGCGGTCGCGCCGAACATGCGTTCCGCCAGTCCCTGCTGCGCGACACCGCCTACACCATGCTCCCGGAGGCCGATCGGCGCGCCGCCCACCGCAACGTCGCCGGCTGGCTCGAGAGGCTCGGCGATCCGGAGCCGACGATGCGCGCCGAGCAGGCCGCCCTCGGTGCCGAGACCGAGGCACAGCGCCTCCACGCGGCGGGCGTCGTCCTGGCGCTCGTCGATGGATGGCGCCCCGGAGAGGGGAGCCATTGGCTGGCACGCGTACGGGAGCTCCTGGCGGGCGCGACCGTGCCGTCCGAGCTCGCCGAAAAGTACGCGTCCGTCGCGACCCTCATCGCCCTCTACGGAATCGAGGGCGACGCGCTCGAGACGGCCGCGAGCTGGGTCGCGTCGGCGCGCGCACTGGGCAACGCCGGTCGGCTCGCCCTGGCGACGGCCACGCGGGCGCTCGCCCAGTCGTTCGCGGGTCGCCATGACCTCGCGGCGCGCGACATCGACGAGGCCATGCGGCTCATGTCCCGATCGGATGAGCCCGCGGTCGGGCTGCGCGTGCTGCGAGCTGCGGGGCTCATCGCCGCGTTCGGCGGCGACTACACGAGCTCGCTCGAGCTGTTCGAGCGCGGCATCGAGGTCGCCCGGTGCGCCGGGCTCGTCGAAGAGCTCAACAAGGACCACAGCAACGCGGTGGACTTCGCGGTGCGTCTCGGTGGCCCGGCCGCCGCGCGAGCGCACCTCGCGGAGGCGGTCCGACTCGGCGTTGGCCACGGGTGCAGTCAATATTTTTTGGGCCTCGACGAAGGATACGCCGGCTTGCTCGATGCGCTCGACGGCGACCGAGCCGGCTGCGACCGCTTGCGCGCGGCGCTCTCGTCCTCGAAGGAGGCGGGCTCGAAGATGATCGAGGTCCAGCTTCGGCTGATGCTGGGCCTCGCCGCGGCCTACGTGGGCTCGCTCGGCGAGGCGCGGCGTGAGCTCGAGCTCTGCGCGACCGCGTTCCCCGCCTTCCGCGGAGCCGTGGGCGTGCACGCCGAGCACGCGCTCGCCCTACTCCAGGCCGGAAAGCCACCGTGGTGGGAACACGGAGCGCCGCCCGAGAGCGCGCTCGCCCTCTGGCAGCGACGCACTCACGGCGCGTGAGCCTCGACCGGGACGAGCGCGAGGCACGCGCCTTCGCTCGCCCCTCCTCCGACCAGATCGACGAACACCGCGAGTAAGTCGGGGTGGTAACGACCGGGCGGCTCGGCGGTCATCTGCGCGAGCGCGTCATCCACGCTGCGCGCCGGGGCGTGGCGGCCGCGCGTGAGATCGTCGAAATCGTTCGCGAGCTGAACGATCTGCGCGAAGAGGTGCTGCCGCATCCGCCGAAGGCGCGGCCGCGGCTCGCCCGTGCCGCTCACCCCGAGGTGGTGCTGGAACGCGACGACCACTTGCCGCATGAGGCACAAGCTGAGCTGCGCCCGCGAGGCGAGGGTCCGCACGGCGAGCACCGGGTGCGCCTCGAGATCCTCGGCACCATGCTCGCCGAGGTGCTCGCGGCCGACGTCGTGAAACATCGCCGCCATGCCCAGATCGGCGAGCTCGCGACGCTCGAGATCGAGCCTGCGCCCCATCGCGATCGAGAGCACCGTGACGCCGACCGCGTGTTCGGCCTCGACGTCGTGGCAGCTGCCGCGCAACCCCGCCACGAGCAGATGCATCGCCGGATCGTCGCCCGACAAGTCGACGAGCTCCTGCACGAGCCGCTGCGCGCGCGCGCTCCCGGGGCGCACGCCCTTGGCGCGGATCTGGGCGAGCAGTCCCTGCGCGTTGCGGAGCGCCTCGGTGTAGATCTGCGCCATGCGCGCGGGCAGCTCCTGATCTTGGTCGGTCACGACGACGAGCGGCTTCGAGACGACGACCGAGTCGACGCGCGCCTCGGCGAGCGCGTCCCGGATCGCCTGCGCCGCGTCCGCCCCACCCGTCTCGAACTTCCGCATCGCCTCGAACAGCGCCATCAAGTGCGCGCGCTCCGGCCGCTTGGCGAACTTGAGCCCGCCGATGTTACGCCGCTCGAACTCGCCCGCCAGCTCGTCGCTGATCGACTGCTGCGCGGAGGTCACGCGCACGCGGCTGTCGCCGACGTAGAACATGCCCTCGACCACAAGGAGCGATGCCGACGCGCGCGTCTCGAGCAGCCCCTCGATCGCGGCCGTGAGGTTCTCGAGCGGACGATTCACAGCCTGGTTGTCGGACGCGTAAATCTTGAAGGTCCGGATCGACGCGTTGCAGGCGACGATGGCCTGCAAGGCGAGCGACTGTTCGCGCGCGTTCTCCTGGTCGCGGGCCGAGGGCGGGGCCTCGCCATGGCTCATGGTCACGGTCCACCTCCGAAGCTCGAGGGGCGCCGCGAGCTCGGCGGGGCAGTACCTTCTGTCCGACCCTCCGCGCGCGCGGCGATCTCACCCAGGGCCGCGCGGCAGGCGAGCGCGACCTCTTCACTCGAGCTCGCGGCGTGGCGATCGAGCAGCCGCCGCGCCTCGACGGTGTCCGAAGCGCCGAGCGCACGCGCCGCGGTCGCCTGAAGCTCCGCGAGCGCGCGCTTCTTGAGCCACGCCGAGCGCTCCAGCATCTCTTGGATGTGGCCGAGGGCCCGCGCGCCATCGAGCACGACGAGCGCACGCAGGATGGCCTGGACCTCGGCGGGTCCGTGGCTCTCGAAGGCGCGGTCCAGGGCCCACGACCAGAGCACGCCCGCCACCTTGCGATCGCCGAGCGCGCGGAACGTGTCGGCCACCGCCACGCGCACGCGACCGCCCTCACCCGCGCGCGCCACGAGCAGCTCGCGCGCCTCGGCCCCGTAGAGCGACTCGTTGCTCGAGAGGGCCCGCGCGAACGCCGGCAGCGCGTCCGGCGGAGCCGCGGCGAGGCGCTCTTTCAACGTCGCCTGCGCCCGCGCGAGATCCAGCTCGGCCAGCATCGTGAGCAGCCGCACGGCGACCGCGCCATTGCGTGCACGAGGGATCCGCGTGACGAAGAACGCGGGGTCGTCGCGGCAGAGTTCGAGCAGCGCGTGCTCGAGGACGGCGCGGTGCGTCTCCTTGTCGAGCTCCTCGGCGAGATCCGCGAGCGTGTCTTTGAGATGCAGACCGATCGATCGCAAGAGCTCGATCAAGTCGTTCGCGTGCGCCGCGGGATCCCCAGGGAGCCCGGCGACGAGGTTGCGAAGATCGGCCTCGCTCATCATCGAGCGCGTCACGAGCGCGAGCTCCCCCTTGAATGGAAAGCTGTCGTCGGCGCGCAGCCGCTCGAGGAACCGAGCATACTGCAAGAGCGGACCGAGCTCGGCGCGCGCGAGAAAACGCCGCAGCGGCAGCTCGAGCAGGACACGGGCCTCCTGGGTGGACAGCAGCGCCACGGTCTCGCTGTGCATCCACGCCTCGGCGAGGATCGAGAAGACGTAGCGCTCGATCTCGTCCTCGGTCTCGCGCGCGACGCCCAAGAGCTCCGGCATCAGCGCCGCCGGCGCGGGCCCCGGAATGGCGCGCTCGAGGATGCGCTCGTAGCGAAGCGTCGACTCAAGGACCTCGCCCTTCTCGCCGAGGAGCAGCGCCTCGACGAGCTCCGCGCTCGCGACGTCGACCTGTGTTGTGCCCTCTTCGTGGTAGCCGAGCACCGAGGTGTACGTGAGCCCCGCGATGGGGTGCCGCCACAGGAGCGTCACGAGATCGTCGTCCTGCACGTCGGACTCGAAGAGCCCCTGTCGAACGAGCCCGAGGAAATCGAGCAACGACGCCTGGGTGAAGCCCTCTCCGAACCGCAGCGACGTCAGGCCCTGGCGAAAGAGCGCGAGCGCGAGCTCGTCGAGCCCGGGCCCGGTGATGCAGCCGCCCTCGTGCTCGAACGACGCGGGCCGCACGCCGACGACGAGATCGCCGTACTTTCCGACGAAAGCCGCCATGCGCTCCGCCACCTCGGTCGAGAAGCGCGTGACCATCTCGTTGCCGCGCGCGTACATGCGGAACACGCGACCGGCCTTGTCGAGGTGAAGCATCACCTCGTAGCACGCGGTCTGGGATTCGGTTCGGGCGGGCTGGGCCATCCGTGACCTGAGCCGCGCATCCTACCGTGCGAAGTGCGCGCCGTCGCCGCTGACCGTGGAGCACGCTGACCGTGGAGCAGCGTGGGGCAGCTCCTCGAGGGTCCTCATTCTTCTTGTGGTTGCCGCGGCGGACGACATAGAAATGGCGATCATGCGACCCTCGAGCCGACCGCGCCATGCCCGCCTCGCCGTGACCTCCCTGCTCGCGCTCGCCACCGCGGGCTGCCCGAGCATGCCGATGATGACCACGGCCAAGACGCTCGGGCACGACAACGGAGAGCTCACGATCGCGCCGGGCGTGTTCGGCTTCAGCCTCTCCGCGTTCCAGGAACAGCCCGCAAGCGGTACTCCTCCGGAGATCGCCGGCACCCTCGTGTTGCCGGAAATCGCGCTCGCGTACCGTCACGGGATCGGAGAGCGCTTCGAGCTCGGCGCCACCCTCTCCGGCTTGGGCCACCTCGCGCTCGACGGCAAGATCGCGCTCGTCGGCAACGGCAAAGACGAGAGCGGCAACGAAGACCTCTTCACCCTCGCGCTCGACCCGACCGTCGGCGGCGTCTTCGTCGGCGCGGCGGACATCGGGGGTGGCTACATCGACTTCGGCCTCCCGGTGCTGATGGACGTCGCGCCGACCGACTGGTTCCGCGTGACGCTCGGGCCGCGCTACCGCGGGACCATCCTGTTCGTGAGCGCCGGCGACCAGAGCGAGTCGGCGGACCTGCACTACATCGGGCTCGGCCTCGGCACCGAGTTCGTGATCAACGAGACGGTCGCGCTCCAGCCGCACGGCACCTACGATCTGCTGCTCAACCCAGCCGGCGGCGCGGGGATCGGCACTTCGTTCAAGATGCTGACCGGCGGGCTCGCCGTGAAGCTGCGGTTCTGAGCGACGCACCGCGCCGACGCGCCAGTCACTCGTCGTCGTCCGCGTCGTCATCGTCCTTCGGCGGCTTCTTGCCGGCGGACTTCTTCGCGTCGGACTTCGTCTCTTCGTCGTCGGACTTCTTCGCGCCGTCGTCGCTATCCTTCTCGTCCTTCTTCGCGCCGTCGCCCCCGCCCTTCTCGTCTTTCTTCGCGTCGTCGTCGCTGTCCTCGTCGTCGTCGCCGCCGAGGGGCACGCTCATGAGCGGGATCGCGCAGCGAAATCCCAGGTTGTCGAGGTGGTACGAAGGTCGGCTGCGAAAGCGCGCGACGCTCGAGGCGCCGGCGTCGTTGTAATAATGACCGCCGCCGCGCCGCACCCGCGCCTCGCCCTCATCGGGCCCGCTCGGGTTGTCCGGAGGGCTCTCGGCGAAGTACTTCGGGTCGTACCAGTCGCCGACCCACTCCCACACGTTGCCGACGAGATCGAGCGCGCCGTAGGGGCTCGCGCCGCGCGGCTTGCTGCCGACCTGCGCCGAGCCGCCGCAGCCATCGAGCACCGCGAGCTCGCACGACGGCGCCGCGTCGCCCCACGGATAGCGCCGGCCGTCGCTGCCACGCGCGGCCTTCTCCCACTCGGCCTCGGTCGGCAGCCGCTTGCCGAGCGCGCCGCAGTAGGCCGACGCCTGCTCCCAGCTCACGCAGTCGACCGGGTGCTCGTCTTTGCCCGGCGCCTCGTAGCTGCAGCGGCCGCGCGTCGCAGGCAGACTGCACTTGCCGCTCGTCACGCACGCTCGGTATTGCGCGACGGTGACCTCGGTCTTGTCGAGGTAAAACCCGCACAGCGTGACCTCGTGCGCGGGAGCCGCGTCGGCGTCGGCGGCGCCGCTCTCTGCCTTCGCCTTGTCTCCGTGCCCCATGGTGAACGCGCCCTCGGGCACGAGCACCATGCCCTCGGGGACGGGCCCGGTGGGCGCAGTGCAGCCACCTTCGGTCGCGCTCGAAGCGGCCGGCGCTGCGCTCGCGGCCGGCGTGGCAGCGGCGACCGCGGCCGACGCCCCCTTGCGGGGACCGACCCTCGGCGCCGGCAAGCTCGCCTCCGCTCCGGGCGGGACCTCGGG
>SYFR01000365.1 GCA_005800325.1 Myxococcales bacterium
CAGCGGCAGCAGCAGCGGCGCATGCATGGGTGGCGAGGTCGGAACGCCGCCTCCGGTGCTGTTCGCGCAGGGTGTTGATTATCCCTTCGCGGCCAAGACGCTCCGCGATGTCATTGCGGTCGATCTCAGCGGCGACGGCAAGATCGACCTCGCGACCTCCTCCGAAGATTTGGGCGTCAACGTGCTGCTCGGCGTGGGCGACGGAACGTTCTTGCCCGCGGTCGCTTACCCGGACAACGCTGACGGGAACAGTTTCTTCTTCGGCATGACCTCGGACGATTGGAACGGCGACGGCAAGGTCGATCTGGCCGTCGTCAACTACGGGGCACAGAGCGTTGCCGTGCTGCTCGGCGCCGGCAAGGGAGCCTTCTCGGCGCCGGTCAGCTACGCCGTGGGCAAGGGGGCCGGCACGGTGACCTCGGGGGACTGGAACGGCGACAAACAGCCCGACCTCGCGTTGGCCGCCTGCGAGGACAGGAGCGTCAGCATTTTGCTGGGCGTAGGCGACGGGACCTTCAAGCCCGCAACTAACTATCCCTTCAATGCCAAGGCCACATCCTACGGCGGCTGCGAGGTGATTTCCGCCGACTGGAACGACGACGGCAAGCGCGATCTCGCCGTCACGGATATTGGCACGGTGAGCTTCATGGTCGGCGCCGGCGACGGCACCTTCAGCGACGAGCTCGACGCCTTAATCGGCGGTGATGTCGGCTCGCCGGTGTCGGGGGACTTCAACGGCGACTGCCACGCCGACGTCGCGTTCAACAGCGACGGATCCGAGTTGAAGGCGGTGGCCGTGATGCTGGGCGCCGGCAACGGAGCATTTCCGGCACCGTTGAACTACCCAGTCGGCGATACGCTCGGGGGCATTGCGACGGGCGACTGGAACGGCGACGGCAACACCGACCTCGTCGCAACCCTCTTCGGCCCCCCCAGCGCGATCACCATCATGCTCGGCGTCGGCGACGGGACGTTCCTGGGGGGGGGAAATACAGCGCCGGCGTGTACGCCGATGAGGCAGCTGCAGGCGACTTCAACGGCGACGGAAAAGCCGACATCGCCATCATCAACAGTCCTCCCAACAAGGTCGGCCACAACGTGAGCGTGTTCCTCAACAAGACGCCGGCGGGACAAAAGCCCCCCGACGCTCGATGAGCGCCGGCGCGTCGGACCGCGGCGGCAAGCAGCAGCAAGCAGCGGCAAGCAGCGGCAAGCAGCGGCAAGCAGCGGCAAGCAGCGGCAAGCAGCGGCAAGCAGCGGCAAGCAGCGGCAAGCAGCGGAGTTACGAGCCTCGGGGGTGTAGCGTCGTGCCGATGCGGCCGCGACACGGCGATCGGCTCTTCATCGACGCGCTGCTGCATCGCGCGAAGACCAGCCTACCGTGGCGTGACCCAAGCTCCACGCCGTCGTCGACACGAAAGCGCGCCCCATCCACATCACCCCGCTTACCACCGCGGGTCGAGCGGCCCCGCCCTGCGCCACGCGACGCCGAGCAGCCAGCTCCTCGGCCGCGCGCCGATCGCGCAGCCATCTTTGCCAATCAGGTCGTGCGGCAACTCGCCCCCCGCGAAGATCCCCGTGCCCCAGGCGTCAATCAGCGCGGCCGAGGAGCACGGGTCGAGCCACGGCAGCGCTTGGGAGGTCAACGTTGGCCGCGTGCCCGGCTCCGCCCTCGCCCCGCCGCCGACCCCGTGACGCGGCTCCGCCCTCGCCCCGCCCCCGCCGCCGACCCCGTGACGCGGCTCCGCCCTCGCCTTCGCCTTCGCCTTCGCCCTCGACCCGCCGCCGCCGCCGACCCCGTGACGCTGCGCATTGAGTAGTACGTAACGCAGCGCATGCCGCACCTCACGTGGCGATCGGAGCGCGCGCGCGTGATAGCTGTCGGCTAACACCCTGCCGCGCCGCGCGAGCCTCAGATTGATGGCCTTGGCGACGCGAATGGCGAGGCCCTGCATGCCGCGAGTGAGCGCCCGCCGGTCGTTCGCCTCGACGACGAGGTGCAGGTGGTTCGACTGCACGCTGAAGTGCACGAGCCGGAACCCAAAACGCTCAGCGCCGGCCTCGAAGGCGCGGAACACCGTGCTCCGCAAGCGCCGGTGACGCAGGCTCGGCAGGCCCGCTCCCACCCGCAACGTCACCTGCACCGGGTGATGCCTCGAGTGCCGCGGCCGACTCAGGTGTCCGACGCGCCCCTCGCCGGGCGCAGGCCGCTTCTTCGGCGCGCCGGCGCCACGCCGCGCACCGCCCCAGCCGATCATCCGCAGCTCGAGCTGGGCAGTTGCTGCGCCGGCCGTGCGAGGACGGGGCGTGCTGGGACGGGGCTTGATGGGGCGGGACGTCGGCTGGCCAGTCGTGCGAGGACCGGCCGCGCCAGGGCCGGACGCGGGATTGCACTTCAGCGGCACGACTTGAATGTAGCACTAATTTTCTTGGTGGCAAGTGTCCTTTCTTGCACAGGGGGCCGTTCGTGAGGAGTCGGCGCCGACGTGCCTCGCAGCCTACGCGGCAGGCAGCAGAGTCGCGCACCTCAGCGCCGAGGCCACCGAGGCCGCCGCCGAGGCGGTAGCGGGACGCAGAGCGGGCGTGGTTCAGGGCGGCCGCTGGGCCAAGCTCGAGCGGTCGCTCGCGGAGCCCTGCCGGCGGTTCGGCATCATCCGCAAGACGGGCTACAAATGGCTTCGCCGAGGCGGCGTTGTGGCTTTGCGCGGCGGCGTAGCGCGCGACGGCTTGAGTTGCCGTCGGACTGCGCGTGGGTGTTATCGCGTGTGCGGCCTGAATGCCGACGACGGGCGCTGTGTGGCGACGGATGCCGGGTGCGCGGCGTCAGCGGGATGCAAGGAGGATGGCGGTTGTGTGGCGGCGTCACGACCGCTTTCTACGACCTTGTGGTGCCACCTGGTCCATTGGGGCAGTCCATTTGCGCATGGCGAATGCGGCGCCAAGTCCGTGCCGCCACACTACCGCACCCAGCGCTCGAGCTTGCCGAGCGCCGCCGCGATGTCGGGGCGAACCTCGAGAAACGTTGCCAGCGGATCGCCGAGCTGGGCGAGCCGGTCGGGCACCGTGCGGAGCGTGAAGCGTGCCGGCGCGAGGGCAGCGGAGACCTCGTCCCACGCGAGCGGCGTCGACACCGTGGCACCCGGCGCGGCGCGCACCGAGTAGGGCGCGACGATGGTGCGGCTCCTGCCCGTCTGCCCCGTGTCCACGTACACGCGCCCGCGCCGTCGCTCGACGCTGCGCTCCATGGTCGCGATGTCGCCGTGCTTCTCCGTGATGAGCCGGCCGAGGAGCTCGCACAAGAGCTTCGCGGCAGTGAACGGTACGCCCGGCCCCACGGGCACGAGCACGTGGAGCCCCGTCTGTCCCGAGGTCTTCGGAAACCCCGTGAGGCCGAGATCGGCGAGCAGCTCGCGCGCCGTGAGCGCCAGCGTGACCGCCGACCGCAGCGGCTGTTGCCCGAGATCGAAGTCGAGCGTCACGAAGTCGCACGCATCGAGGGACGTGCGTCGCGCCGCCAGCACATGGAGCGGGATGCATGCGAGGTTCGCGAGGTACCGAAGCCCCTCGCGGCTTTCGACGACGAAGCTGCTCTTGCATGCGCCATCGCGGCTCGTGCGTGCGCTGCCGCGGCTCGTGCGTGCGCCGCCGCGGCTCGTGCGTGCGCCGCCGCTGCTTGTGTGTGCGCCATCGCGGCTCGTGCGTGCGCTGCCGCGGCTCTCGCTGCGCGCCGCCTCGGGCCCCGCCGGCTCGTCGCCCTCGAGCGGCAAGTCCACCGACGCGAGCCATCGCCCCGCCTCCTTCGGCGCGCGCCACTGATAGAAGCTCTCGCCCTCGATGCCGTCCGGATAGCGCACGACGACGAGCGGTCGATCGCGCACGAACCGAAGGAGCGGCTCGGCGACGGCGGCGTAATACTCGGCGAGATCGGTCTTGGTGTAGCCGTCGCCCGGGAAGAGCACCTTCTTCGGATGGGTGACGACGACGCGCACCTCACCGCGCACCTCACCGCGCACCTCACCGCGCACCTCACCGCGCACCTCACCGCGCACCTCACCGCGCACCTCACCGCGCACCTCACCGGGCTCCCTTCGCGACGCGCTGCCGCCCTCCTCGCGGGCCGCCACCGCTTCATCGCTCGCGCTCGCGGAGCCGGCGGTACGAGCGGCGCGCCTCGGCTCCGCGGTGCATGACAGCACGGCGACGTCGTCGCGGAGTCCATGAAATACCGGGTGCCTCAGCCTCCCTGCGTCGGTGAAGCCGAGGTACACGACCCTCGCCACGAGCTCGGGCCGCACCCAGTGAACGCGCCCTCCTTTCTCGAGGGCGCCCTGGCACTGCGGCTCTGGCGCCGCGAGCGCCGCGAGCCTCTCGGCGAGGCCTTCGAGGGTGCGCTCGCCGAAGCCCGAGCCGACCTTGCCTCGCATCGTGAGCTCGCCATCGGCGGCGTAGCTCCCGACGACGAGCGCCCCAAGATCGCGGCGCGCGCCCTCTTCCCACCCAACCACCACGAAGTCATCGTCGCGCTGGCACTTGTGCTTCACCCAGTCGCCCGTGCGGCGCGATCCCTGGACGTAGCGCGAGTTCGCGCGCTTGCTGACGAGGCCCTCGAGCTTCTCGCGGCGGCAGAGGTCCATCATCGCGCGCCCGTCGCCTTCCACGTGCTCGAGGTACCGGAGCCGTCCCTTGCCGCGCACCAGCCGCGCGAGCAGCGCCTTGCGAAACACGAGCGGGACCGCGCGCAGGTCGTACGGTCCGAGCGCGAGCAGATCGAACACGAGGTACGTCGCCGGCGACTCGGCGGCCGCTCGGGACGCATCGGACGCGCGCACCTGCTTCAGGCGTGCAGCGACGCGCTCGAAGCTCGGACGCCCGGCGTCGTCGATGCACACGAGCTCGCCGTCGAGCACCGCGCGCGTCGCCGGCACCGCCGCGAGCACCGCCTCGAGCTCCGGGAACGCGCCGAGCAGGCTGAGCCCGTTGCGCGAGCGAAGCTCCACGTGCTCGCCGGCGATCGAAGCGAGCGCCCGCGCCCCGTCGAGCTTGAGCTCGTACAGCCGCTCGGGGTCGTCGAGCCGCGCCCCTTTGAGCGCGCACAGCATCGGCGCGACGTCGCGCGCCCGCACGGAGTCGCCGCGGCCCCCGATGCGCGCTGCCTCTTCTTCGAGCTCGGTGACGTAGCTTGGCAAGCGGGCGCGTTCTTCCACCGTGAGCCCCGAGAGCACGCTGCGCGGCTCGTCCGTGCCGATTTCGCCGGAATTCCTGGCGAACGCGTCCTCTTTCTTGAAGAGGAGCCAGTGCCGCTCGTCGCCGCCCTCCTTGCGCACGCCGGTGTGCACGAGCGCGAAGCGTCCGCGCAGCTTGTGGCCGGACACCACGAAGTCGAGCTTGCCGCGACGGACGCCGTCCTCGGCCGTGCCCTCGAGGTAGCGCACCGCCCCCGCGTCCCAGACGATCATCGCGCCCGCCCCGTAGTTCCCCTCGGGGATTACGTCCTCGAAGTCCACGTACGCGAGCGGATGATCCTCCGTGCGCACCGCGAGCCGCTTTTCCGACGGATCGAGCGACGGCCCGCGCGGCACGGCGAAGCTCATCAATACGCCGCCCGCCTCGAGCCGCAGATCGAAGTGGCGCCGCGTCGCGTGGTGCAAATGCACGACGAAGCGCCCCGCCAACGTAGCGCCGCCGCCCCGCTCGGCGACGGCATCGAACGGCTCGTTGGTGCGCGCCGGATCGCGCTTACTTCGATAAGCGTCGAGGTTTCCCCTCGCGTCGGCTCTCGGCCTTTGTTTGGGCAAGGTGCTGCTCGCCGATTACCATGTCCACCATGTCGGCGCGCGCGATCGGCTCAGCCACGATCTCCTTCGGGTTGGTCTCGATCCCCGTGAAGCTCTACACGGCGACGTCGTCCCTTCGCGTCAGCTTCAACCTCCTCGAGGCCAAGACCGCGGCGCGCGTGAAGCAGCAGTACGTCTCGACCGTCAGCGGCGAGGTCGTCGAGCGCGACGCGATGGTCAAGGGCTACGAGTTCGCGCGCGGCCAGTTCGTGCAGCTCACCGAGGCCGAGCTCGAGTCGCTCGAGACCGCGAGCACCGGAGCCGTCGAGATTGCGGAGTTCGTGCCGCTGCCGACGGTCGATTTTCTCGAGGTCGAGAAGTCCTATTACCTCGGCCCCGACCGCGGCGGCGACAAGGCCTACCAGCTGCTCGCCCAGGTGATGCAGAGCAAAGCGCTCGTCGCGGTCGCGCGCTGGGCGGCGCGCGGCAAGGACCAGCTCGTGCTCTTGCGGCCCTACCGTGACGGGCTCGTCTTGCACCAGCTCTACTACGCGAACGAGATGCGCCCCTTCGACGAGGTCGATCGCGGTGCGACCTTGCTGGTCAAGGAGGTCGAGCTCGAGCTTGCCGAGCGCCTCGTCGACCACCTCACGAGCGAGCGCTTCGACGCGTCGAAATACGCGGACACTTACACCGAGCGCGTGCGCGCCCTCGTCGAGCAGAAGGTCGCGGGCCAGGAGATCACCGTCGTGCCCGAGGCCCCGAAGGCCCACATCATCGACCTCTTCGAGGCGCTCAAGCAGAGCCTCGCGACCGCGTCGAAGGACCGCGAGGCCACGGCTCTCCGGCTCGAGCCGAAGCCGCTCAAGAAGGCCGTCGTGAAGAAACCGCGCGAGAAAAAGGCCGCGGGCTAGCGCCGAGCCCCCCTCCCCATCCCTCCCCCGCTGCGCGGATGGCGGGGGTAAGACGGCCGCGATCGACCGGCGTGCAGCTACGGAGTCACGGAAACCGGCATGCGCACCTTGCCGCCGACGTTCAGCGGCAAGACGAGGAGCGGCAACATCGCGGTCTGGGTGACTTGATCGTACGTCTTGAGGATCGCGTCGCACTCTTTCACGGCGTTGTTGAGATCGATCGCGACGACGTTCACGCTGGCGTCCTTGTTCACGCTGGTCCGCTGCTGCATCGTGTCGCGCAGCTTGCCGAGGAGCTCGATGTAACTGGCGAGCGCCGTCGTCGTGCCCTGCGGCGCGACGCCGAACGCCACGAGCTTCTTGAACGTATCGGGCACGCGGCTCGTCCGGCCGGCGATCTTGTTCACGTCGACGTTGAACTTGAGGCCCTGCGCCTTCTGGCTGAGCTTCGTGTTGAGCTCGCGGTTCGCGGTCGAGCTCGCGAGCTTCGAGGCCTTGCTGTCCTCCAGCTGGCCGAAGCTCTTCTTCCATTGGGTGTGGTCCTCGATCGCACGCAGGACGCGCAGATACGGCCAGTCCGTTCGCTGGATCTCGCCGTACAGCGCCTGCGCGTCGAGCAGCGTCGAGGGACTCTTCACCTGCAGATCGCCCAAGAAGCCTTTCCAGGCCTCGACGTACTTGGTCTCGTAGTCCTCCGCCAAGAGGCCCACGTTGACGACCACGCGATCGCCGCGCTCCTCCGGGCTGAGCGGCACGACCCACTGCTCGCGCTCGAGGAGCTGCGTGGCCTCGCCGATGTTGCCGAGCACCGCGAAATGGCCTTTGTCCGTGTAAGGCCCCGACACCTCGAAGTAGCCGAGATTCGCCGACTTCTTCCGGCTCTTGAGCCAGGTGAGCACGTCGGGGCGATCGGTGAACATCGTATCGAGCGCGAGCGGCGGGTACCTGAGGTTGCCGCGCACGCGATCGTTCAGCTCGTCGTAGAGCTCGTGCTCGAGCTGCTCGACGAACATCGCGTAGTAGCGGCTGCGGACCGGCACCGCCATGAGCGCCGTCCTCGCGCGCTCGACGACCTTGTCGTTGGTCGGCACGGCCTTGGCGCGCGCTTTCCCGTCGTTGGCGTCGTCGCCGTCTTGGCCGGGCTCGGGCTGGATGAGCTCGAAGTAGTCGCGCACGTGCGGCGCCATCTTCTGGCGCAGCGTCACGAGATCGATCGTGCTGAGCGACTTGCTGAGGTCCGCCCACAGGAGCGTGTAGCGTTTGCTCGCCCAGTCGACGTCGAGGTGGCTCGTGTCGCTCGACATCAGGTACGTCTTGAGCAAGAGCCGCTCTTCGGCGTAGCGCTCGCCCTTGATTTTGTTGAGCCGCTCTTCCAGCGCGTGGCGCACCGGCAAGAGGAACCCCTGCTGCAGGTTCGCTACGAAGATGTGGACGAGCGGGCGATACACCTCGTCGCCGGAGTACATGAGGAAGCGCCGATTGAACGGCACGCCGTCCTTCTGGTAGCCCTCGAGCTCTTCGAGCTGCTTGCGCAGCGGCTCGAGCGCCTCGAGCTTGCCGTGCACCGGCTCCGTGCTTGCCCACGCTATTTTGCTCGCCGCCTCGGCCGCCGCTCTGGATGACGCGAGCAGGGCGCGGTTGTTGACGAAGGAAATCACGCTCGGGATCGCGAACGCGACCGCGATCGAGAGCGCCGCGATGCTCACCGCGATGCGCATGAGACGCTGGCGTCGGAGCTCGCCCTGGCTGCGCGCGGCGATCTCGGCGTCGGGGAACATCACCTTCGTGAAGGCGTCGTAGAGGAAATAGCTCTTCGACTCGACGCGCGGCTGCTCGACGAGCTGGCTCGGCCGAATGCCCATCGCCTGGCCCATGCGAGCGAGCACCCTGCCCATCGGCGCGCCCATCTGCGTGCCGCTCGTGAGATAGAGGCCGCGAAAGTTGGGCGTGCCTTGAAAGGCGTTCACCGTGAACACCTGCGCCACGAGGTCCTTCAGGTTCTTCTTCAACCCGGCGAGCTCGAGCGGAAACTGGTAGATGGCCTCGCGCGCCTGCCGATTGCGCTCGGACGCGAGGCGCTTGATGACGCGGGCGTGGATGCGCTGCACCAGGATGTCGAACTCCCGCGCGAAGATCCCGCCGGGATCGGTCTTCGGCTCTCGCAGCCCGAGCGTCATGCCCCAGGGCTGCTGCCGATCGCTCTTGCGCATGTCGCCGAAGAACTCGTTGAAGCCGGCGATGAGGTCGCACTTGGTGACGAACACGTAGACGGGTAGCTCCATCCGCAGCTTCGTCATCACCTCGTCGATGCGCGTGCGCAGCTTGCGGCCCGTGTCCTCGAGCTGGCTCTCGTTCGCGTCGAGGATGTCGGTGACGCTGATGGCGAGGATGAGGCCGTTGAGGGGCTTATTTCCACGATATTTGCGCAGCATCTCGAGAAACGCGAACCACTCGGACTGGTCCTCGTGCTCCGTCGTGTAGCGCCCTGCGGTGTCGAGCAGGATCGCCTCGTTCGTGAACCAC
>SYFR01000041.1 GCA_005800325.1 Myxococcales bacterium
CCCTAAAGACCCGTTGTAGACTACAACGTTGATAGGCCGGGTGTGGAAGCGCTAAAACGCGGAGCTAACCGGTACTAATAGGTCGTGAGGCTTGACCTCTGCTTCTAAGGCAAACATTGATGTCTCATGTGCGGAGCTCGCCGTCTTGGGTGAGTTCACGCTCCCGCAGCTTTCTAAGCTTTGACGTACAAGATTTGACCCGTCCCATGGATGCTGGGAGCTTCGTGCTCCCGCCCGGGCGGTTCGCAAGTTTCCGGTGGCGATAGCGAGGAGGATCCACCCGATCCCATTCCGAACTCGGAAGTTAAGCTCCTCTGCGCCGATGGTAGTGCCAGGGCGACCTGGTGTGAGAGTAGGGCGCCGCCGGGATTTCTTTTGACCCACGTGACTCACGTGGGTTTTTTTTTGTCTTTTTTCCGCGCCCGCGAGTCCCTCGCGGCCTCTCCGCTCTGTAGCCGTCCCAAAGCGGACCTCCGCCCCCTCCTTGCCGCCGCGTGCTCGCCGTGCCTCGACGAGCGGATCCATTTCATCACCTGTTGGATCCTCGATTCTGCTCCCATGCGCACGAAGTAGCGCGGCGGGCCGCCGTAGCAGCTCGCGCAAGGTCTCCGGAGCGGCGTTCTCGGCGGGTTCGCTGACGTCGTCGGTCGTCGGGCGCCGCGCTGCGCGGAAAATCAGCTGTCAGGAGGTAGACAGGGGCCTGCCGGCGTTTCTAACGTGAGCGAACCATGAGCGAGCGTGCCCGCCGGCAAACCTCCATGCGGACCGTCGCGTCGGCAGGGTTCTGGCGTGGTGCCATGTCCACCGAGGGGCCGACCCGGTGAGGCGTCGGTTCTGGGTCGCGCTGTTGATCGGGCTCATCGCGGGTGGTGGCGCGGTCGCAAGCTTTGCGCCGTACGTTCGGGCGAGGGTCGAGGAAGAGGCCGCTCGCTTGGGCGCGGAGGTCGTGGTTCGCCGGATCGTCCCGACGTGGGAGGGCCTAGAGCTCCGTGGCGTTTCGGTCGCGCTGCGCCGGGTGCCAGGCGTGCGGCTCTGGCTCGACCGCGTGGTCGTGGACTGGCGGGCGCGCAGACCCAAATCCATCGTGGGGGGCCGCGTCGTGGCGGTGGGGGCGCTCGCAGCTCTTGCGCGCGATTTCGAGGCGTGGCGCGCTGAGACTCGCGGCGCGGCCAGCGGCGGCGACCAGGCAGGAGCGCGGGTTGACGTGGCGGCGAGTGGGTTCGAGCTCGACTGGCGCGCAGGTTCCGACGAGGGCACCGATCGCGTCCACGCCGAGGGCGTAGCGATTTCACGACATGAGCTGGAGCTCGTGCTCAGCGCGAGCACGGTCGCCGCGACGAGGTCGCATGCACACCTTCGAGCGACGGACGCACGCGTCGTGGTGCGTCGCGTCGATGGACGAACGCGGATCGGAGAGGTCTCGACGAGCGAGCTCGAGCTCATCGATGCGGAGCGGCATGCCGCGCGTGGCTCGGGTGACGCGGCGCAAGACGCCGCCGGGCAAGCCGACGCGGTGCTGGCTGCGGGACGCGACCGGGCGGTCCCCTCGGCGTCGAGTGCCACGCCTTCGCACGATGCCAGGGCGGCCGCGGGCAGTCCGGTGGCAACTGCCACGCCTTCGCAGGATGGGAGCGCTGCGAGTGTGCCCTCTGGCACCGGGGGCGAAGGCGTGCGCGTGCGGGTCAATAGCGGTGGCAACCCGCCGTCGAACACGGAGCACCCGCGTGTCGCCGCCGCGCGCCGAGCCTATCGAGCGCTCGTGTCGCTTGCCGGGCGCGTCGACGAGTTCCTTGCCAGCGATGCCCGGGTCAACGTGCGCGGAGCACGTGCCAAGCTGACGATCGGCGGCGAGCCACTCGACTTCGGACCCGGCACGCTCGGGATCGGACGCGAAGCAGAGCGGCTCGTCGTGGCGCTCGAGCCCGAGGTGCGCGCGCCCCAGGCTTCGTCGGCGCCGCGTGCGCGCTCGGCGGGCGGCGCGCTGACCTTCACTGCGCGCGTTCCCTTGCCTGCCGCGGATGGCGAGCCCGCGATCGTCGCCGAGCTCCGTGGCGGACCGGTGTGGCTTTCTACCCTCGGTCTGCGAGATGGCGATCTGGGCCTGCGCAACGTGGACAAGGCCTCGCTCGAGAGCGACGGGAGGGTGGAAATTCCCAAGGACGGGCGATCGATCGCGCTCCGAGGGAGCGGGCGATTGCGGGATCTCGCGATCGCCCACCCGCGGCTCGCAGCCGAGCCGCTCGAGGGTGTCGAGCTTGCCTGGCACGGAGGCGCGAGCATCGCGCTCGACGGAACGCGCGTCGCGCTGAAGAAGACGGAGGTGGACCTCGGCTCGGTGCGCCTCGTGCTCGACGGTACCCTCGAGCGCCGCGGCGACGACCTCGTGGCGGACCTTCGCTACGACGCTCCGCTCGTGACGTGCCAACAGGCATTCGATTCGCTCCCGCGCGCGCTCGTGAGCGAGCTCGCGGGCATGACGTTCTCGGGCTCGCTCTCGCTCACCGGTCACGCGCGATTCGATACCGCGCGCCTCGCCGCGACCTTCGACGTGAACTGGGGCGGAACGCTCGGGTGCCGCATTACGTCAGCGCCCGAGGCGCTGAATCCGCGGCGCTTCAAGGTGCCATTCCAGAAGACGATTTACACGCCGAACGGCGAGCCGAAGACGATGGAGTTTGGCCCGGGCACGCCCTCCTGGGTGCCCTACGGCTCAATTGGCTCCTTCATGGAGACTGCCGTGTTGACGTGCGAGGATGGGCGATTTGCGCGGCACGAGGGCTTCGATCAAGAGGCGATCGTGAATTCAATTCGCGAGAACCTCGGCGCCCGGCGCTTCAAGCGCGGCGCGAGCACCATCAGCATGCAATTGGCCAAGAACCTCTACTTGACTCGCGACAAGACCGTCGCGCGAAAGCTCAAAGAGGCCATTCTGACTGTGTATCTGGAACAGGAGCTCACGAAGGCGGAGATGATGGGTCTCTACCTCAACGTCATCGAATATGGCCCCATGGTCTACGGCATCGGGCCGGCGGCTCGACACTATTTTCAGACCTCGGCGGGTGCCATGTCGCTCGGTCAGGCGATGTATCTGGGCTCGATCCTCCAGAACCCGAAGCGGCAGTTCTTCGGCGCCGGTGGGCGCGTCGAGGCCGGGCGCATGGGCTATCTCCACCAGCTGATGAAGATCGCCAACAAGATCCATCGCGTCAGCGACGAAGAGCTCGACGTCGGCTTGCGTGAGACCGTGGTCTTTGGTTCGCCCGAGCCTCACCGAGAGCCTCCCTCGAGCGAGGCAAGCGCGGACGGCGTGAGCCCGGCGGCGAGAACAGCGCAAGAGGCGCCGCCGGCCACGGGCGGATGAATGGCCGCACGAGCGGTGGCGCCTCAGTCTGGCGGTCGCAGCGCCCAGAGCAGGCTGTCGAGATCGGAACGGCCGCGATCAGAACGGGATGTCGTCGTCGTCGTTGCCGCCGCCGCCGAACCCGCCCTGGTCTTGCTCGCCCGCCGGCTCGTAGTCGTCCGTCGGTGCGGGGCGCCCGCCGCCGCCGCCAGGAGACCCGCCTCCCATCGCCGCCCCGCCGCCGCTCCGGCCGCCCGTGAGCAGAATGTTCGAGGCGCTGATCTCCGTGCGATAGCGCTTCTGGCCGTCCTGGCCCTCCCAGCTCGTGGTGCGCAGCGAGCCCTCGACGAAGAGCGTCGCGCCTTTCGCGAGGAACTTGCCGAGCGCTTCGGCGCGCTTGCCCCACACGGTGACGTGATGCCACTCGGTCCGCTCTTTGCGGCCGCCATCGCGATCCTGGTAGCTCTCGTTGGTTGCGAGGCGCAGCTTGAGCACGGCCTGCCCGCCCTTCGTGTAGCGCAGCTCGGGGTCGGCCCCGAGGTTGCCGAGCAGCATCACGCGATTGAGTCCTTCAGCCATGGGGAACCTTCCTTCGAGGGGAGAGGAGCGGGGTATGCGGCCCCTCGGATTGCGTCAAGCGGAGATCCTGCCGCGGCGCGTTCCAGGCGCAACGGGCACACGTAGCTGTCGCCACGAGCAGCAGACCGTCTCGCCGTTCGCGTGCGCGCGACCGATCCGGCAAGCGCCTGCTTCCGGTCGTGCGGTCAGGACCCGGCCCAGGGCTGCGACACGTCGGCCGATCCGTGCGGCGCCGCGCCTGAGGATGACATCAACCTCCGTCGCTGGGACCCGAAGCGCCGCTTCGGCATCGACTTCTTGAATCCGACGACGCGCTACGTCGATGGCCTACCGCGCCAAACGGTGCACCATCAGCACGGCGACCGACCTGAAAAAGTAGTTGTCGTCGACCTGCAGAAGTAATTGTCGTCCATCAATCGCCGGCTCGGGCGCGTGAGCTCATCACCTGCTCGGGTGACTGAGGTCATCGCCTGCTCGGGCGAGTGGGCGACGGTCGTGCGCGGGCTCGAGGCTCGCAGCGCTTCCCTCGTGTGAACGGCGGGCTCAGTGCGGCATGGCGGGGGCGTGCTGCATGGCCTTCGCGATCACCGTCGCGAGCAGCACCTTGGCGAGCGTGAAGTAGATGACGATGCCGAGCACGTCGATCAGCGTGGCGATGAACGGCGCGGAGCTCGTCGCCGGATCGAGGCCGACCCGACGCAAGAGCAGCGGAAACATGGCTCCGATCGTGCAGCCCATGAGCACGATGCACACGAGCGTGGCACCGACCGTCGCGATCATCGCCGGCGAATCGCCCCAAAGCCAGACTCTCGCCATGCCGAGCACGGCGAACATGAGCCCGAGCGCGAGGCCCTGCCCAAGCTCGCGCTGCAGCACGCGACGCCACTCGCTGATGGCGATCTCGCCGGTCGCGAGGCCGCGAATGATGAGCGAGGCAGACTGCGAGCCGGAGTTTCCGCCCGTCGAGATGAGGAGCGGCACGTAGAAGGCGAGCGAGCTCACCGACTCGAGCACGTAGTCGAAGTGCCGCATCGCTTGGCCGGTGAAGAACTCGCCGACGAACAGCACCGCGAGCCACGGCGCGCGCTTGCCGAGGAATTTCCAGAAGCTGGCCTGGAAATAGTGGTCCTCGATCGGCGCGACGCCCGCGAGGCGTTGCATGTCCTCGGTCTGCTCCGCGGCCAGGACGTCGATGACGTCGTC
>SYFR01000366.1 GCA_005800325.1 Myxococcales bacterium
GACGTCAACATCTCCATTGGCACGATCTTCGGTGTCTATCGCAAGGACCACCCGGGACCGGCGACGGAGCAGGACTTCTTGAAGCCCGGTCGCGAGCTTCAGGCCGCGGGCTACGTGATCTACGGCTCGTCGACGATGTTCGTCATCACGACCGGCGACGGCGTGCATGGCTTCACGTACGACCCGACCGTGGGCGAGTTTTTGCTGTCGCACGAGAACATCCGCGTGCCCGATCACCACCCGTCGTACTCGATCAACGAGGGCAACGCCGGGCGGTGGACCGAGCCGGTGAAGCGCTGGAATGCGTGGGTGAAAGGCGAGCACAAGGCCGAAGGCAGGCCGTACTCGCAGCGCTACGTCGGCTCGCTGGTGGCCGACGCGCACCGCACGCTCTTGCGTGGCGGGATCTTCGCGTATCCCGAAGACGTGAAGAGCCCCGAGGGCAAGCTGCGGCTCTTGTACGAGGCGAATCCGTTCGCGTTCATCTTCGAGGCGGCCGGCGGCGTCGCGACGACGGGGCGCGGGCGGGTGCTCGACATCGCGCCGACGAAGCTGCACCAGCGCGTGCCGCTCATCCTTGGCAGCAAACGCAACATGGATGAGCTGGCGCGCTTCCTTTCGGAGGCGGAGTGAGAGAGCCGCGAGGCCCGCACGGGGGCGAGCCTTTTCAGCGAACTTCGGACTCAGCGGACTAGACGCCCTGCGTGTCGGCTCCCCAGATGTACTTGTGGAGCTGCAGATTGACGCGCACGAGGAGGCGATCGGCGAGCACCCACCGGACGAGCTCGGCGGGGGCGAGAGCGCCGTGCACCGGTGATGCGAGCAGGCGAGGGCCGAGGCGATCGAGGGCGCGCTCGGCGATCAAGCCGCGCATCCACTCGTAGTCGCCTCGATCGAGCAACACGAACTTGAGCTCGTCTCGCACGGAGAGGTGGCGCAGGTTCTCCCAGCGATTCTTGTGCGACTCGCCCGAGCCGGGGGCTTTGACATCGACGATCTTGTGGACGCGCGGATCCACGCGCGAGACGTCGAGGTGCCCGCCGGTCTCGAGGAGCACCGTGCGCCCAGCGTCGCAGAGCTCGCGCAGGAGGGGGACCGCGCCGGGCTGCAGCAACGGTTCACCGCCCGTGACCTCGACGAGCGGCGTGCCGAACGCGAGCGCGCGCTCGACGACCTCCGCTCGCGGCATGCGGGTGCCGCCGTGAAAAGCGTGTGGCGTGTCGCACCAGCTGCAGCGGAGATCGCACCCGGTCGTTCGCACGAAGGCGCACGGCACGCCGGCAAAGGAAGATTCCCCCTGAATGCTGGCGTAGATCTCGTGCACGACGAGGGACAGCTCGCGCGCGCTCGGCTCACTCACGTCCAACAGACCTCGCCGGAGAGGATGGCACGGATCGCGCCGTCGTCGGCTTCGACCGTGAGGCGGCCGCGCTCGTCGATGCCGCGCGCGACTCCCCGCACCTGTCCGACGGAGACCGTGCGCCCGCGCAGAAAGTCGCGAGCTGCGAGCTCGCCCAGCAGCTCCGCGAGGCCCGCCGCTTCAAAGCTCCCGCAGGCGCGTTCGAGCTCGCAGACGAGCCGCGCCGCGAGTTGATTTCGATCGAAGGCGATGCCCGGCGCTTCGAGGGCGAGTGACGTGGCGCGACAGGCGAGCTCCTCTGGGAAGCTCGCGACGAGGACGTTGAGGCCGATGCCGATGACGACCGCGGTCTTGGAAGCGAGCGTGAATGCCTCGAGCAAGACGCCGGCGATCTTGCGCTCACGGACGTAGACGTCGTTGGGCCATTTGATGCGCGAGCTACCGAGATCTGCGTGCGCCGTTTCTAACGCAGCGTCGACGGTGCGCGCGACGGCGAGGCCCGCCGCAAGCGCGAGCGGAGCCACGTCGACGGTGCAGTCTCGGGGGCGCCACACGAGCGAGAGGTAGACGTTGACGCCGCGCGGCGAGTGCCAGCGGTGGCCGCCGCGTCCCCTCCCCGCGGTCTGCTGATCCGCGACGAAGAGGGCACCGTGGGGAGCGCCCTCTTGGGCGGCGCGGCGCGCGTCGTCGTTCGTCGACGGCGTGGACTCGAGCACGGTCAGCGGGCAGCCGAGGCGCGCGCCCAGCCCGGCGAGGCTCGCCGTGACTCGAGCGTGCGAGAGCGAAGCGCCGAGCATCGTGGGATCCGCCGCAGCGAGCAGTACGGTGCGAAGCGAGCAGTACGGTGCGAAGCGAGCAGTAGGTGCGAAGCGAGCGAGCGCGGTCACGCGTCGTAGAGCTCGAGCGCGATGTCGGCCGCCTTCGCTGAATGAGTGAGCGCGCCGACGCTGATGACGTCGACGCCGGTGGCCACGAGCTCTGGGATGCGCGCGAGGGTCACTCCGCCCGACACCTCGACGATCGGTCCGTGGGGTGGGCGCCCGACGCTGCGACACCGCGCGATCGCGAGCGAAATCGTCGGCGTGTCCATGTTGTCGAGCATCACGATGTCGGCGCGGGCGTCGAGGGCCTGCTCGAGCTCTGCGAGCGTCTTGACCTCGACCTCGATGCGCGAGGTGTGCGGAGCGCGGGCCCGAGCGCGCTCGACGGCGGTGCCGATGCCGCCGGCCGCGACGATGTGATTGTCTTTGATCATCACGGCGGAGCCGAGGTTGTCGCGGTGGTTGTGCGCGCCGCCGGTGCGGACCGCGTAGCGCTCGAGAACGCGCAGCCCCGGCGTCGTCTTGCGGGTGTCGGTCACGCGCGCGCCCGCCGCGGCCAGCGCGTACTTGCGGGCGAGCGACGCGATCCCACACATGCGCTGCGCAAAGTTGAGCGCGACCCGCTCGGCCATGAGCAGGCTCTGCGCCGGTCCGCGCACGCGCCACGCGACCTCGCCCGCCGCAGCAAACGCGCCCTCGGGCAAGCAGCGCTCGAAGGTGACCCGCGGATCGAGCAGCGCGAACACCCGCGCGAACACGTCGCCGCCGCAGACGACGAGCTCGTGGCGCGCGACGGCCTCGGCGCGAGCGAGCCGATCGCTCGACACGCACGCCTCGGTCGTGAGATCGCCGCTGCGGAGATCTTCGTCGAGGGCGGCGCGGAGGATCGGATCGAGGATGACGTTCGTGAGCATGCGCGTTCTCGAGCGAGCGGTTTCGTGTGCGGCGCCCGTGGTAAGCGAGCGCGGCGCTCGGCTCAGAAGCGGATGAGCGCGCCGGCCCAGGTGTAGCCGCTGCCAAACGCCGCCGACAGCACCGTGGCGTTCTCGAGCTTGCCGGCCTCGAACGCCTCGCTCAGGCCGATCGGGATGGTCGCCGCGGTCGTGTTGCCGAAGCGCCCGATGTTGTTGACGACCTTGTGCTCGGGGATGTCGAGCGCCGCGGCGACGAACTGGTTGATGCGAAGGTTGGCCTGATGCGGCACGAACACGTCGATGTCGGCGACGGTGAGGCCCGTGTCGGCGAGCACCTCACGCGCAACCTCGGGCATCTTCTCGACCGCCCAGCGGAACACCTGTTTGCCATTCATGTGCGGGTACTGCAGGCCCTGGTCGAGCATTTCGTGCGTGATGCGCGGTTCGTTCTTCGACATCGGCGCGGGGATCCAGAGCTCTTCGGCGCCGGAGCCGTCGGAGTGCAGCTTGACCGAGCGGATCCCTTTTTCGGGGTCGGGGCTCACGCCCACGAGCGCCGCGCCCGCGCCGTCGCCGAAGAGCACGGCCACGGCGCGACCGCGCTCGGTGAAGTCGAGGCCGGTCGAGTGCACCTCGCTGCCGACGACGAGCACGTTGTCGTACGCGCCCGACTGCACCCAGGCGTTGGCGACGCTGAGCCCGTAGAGAAACCCGGAGCACTGGTTGCGCACGTCGAGCGCCGGCACGCTCTCGAGGCCGAGTTTGTTCTGCAGCAAGACGCCGGAGCCGGGAAACATCACGTCTGGGCTCAACGTCGCGAACACGATCGCGTCGACGTCCGCGAGGTCGCGACCCGCGCGCTCGACGGCCTGCTTGCACGCGGGCACCGCCAGATCGCTGGCGCCGATGCCGCTGTGCTCGATGAAGCGGCGCTCTCGAATCCCCGACCGCTGGAAGATCCAGTCGTCGGAGGTCGGCATGATCTTGGAGAGGTCCTCGTTCGTCACGACCCGCGACGGAACGTAGTGAGCGACCCCAAGGATGTGCGCGCGCCTCATGCGGCGAGTCATGCCCAGTGGGCCGTCGCGCTTCAACGGGTTTCGCCGCCGGGCCGAGAATTGCTTGAAATTCCGAACCACCGCGGCGAGCCGGCCGCGCGTTGGGAAAAAAGCGGCCTGGCGTAGTAGGGTTAGCCTCACCGGGAGCCGTCCTCCGTCCAACGGACGTGACCCTCCATTTCGCCCCGTTCACGCCCGCCCCACGTCCGAAGCTCGCGATGCATCCCCACGTCGGTCAGGTGATCAACAACAAGTACCGCCTCGTCCGCCTGATCGGCGACGGCGGCATGGGGAGCGTGTTCGAGGCGCGCCACGAGCTGTTGGGCACTCACGTCGCGCTCAAGTTCCTGCATCCCCAGCTCGCCAAGCGCAAAGGCCTCATCGAGCGCTTCATGCAAGAAGCGCAGGTGTCGGCGCGGATCCGCAGCCCGCACGTGGTGCAGGTCTCCGACGTCGATCGCACGAGCGACGATCTCGCGTACATGGTGATGGAGCTCGTCGAAGGGAAGTCGCTGCAGGCGCTCTACGAGGAGCTGTTCGAGAAGAACGAGCGAGTGAGCTACGGCGACGCGTTCGACTTCGTGCTGCAGATCATCGACGGCGTCGGCGCCGCGCACAAGCTCGGCATCGTGCATCGCGATCTCAAGCCGGACAACGTGATGCTCACGAAGAACGACAAGGGGCGCACGCTAATCAAGGTCCTCGACTTCGGCATCGCGAAGCTGAAGGCGAGCGGCGAGATGGAGCGCGGGCTCACGCGCCCCGGCGTCGTCATGGGCACGCCGGAATACATGGCGCCCGAACAAGCCTTCAGCGCGGATCAGGCGGACGGGCGGGCCGACATCTTTTCGATCGGCGTGATGTTTTACGAGATGCTCGCGGGGAGGCGTCCGGTCGGCGGTGACGACGCCCGCGGGATCGCCGCGCAGTATCTCGACGGCTCGGTTACGCAGCTGAAAGTGCTCAAGCCGTCGCTCACCGAGGAGCTCACGCGCGCGGTTCACAAGGCGATGGCCGCACGCCCCGCGGAGAGGTTCGCGACGGTCGAGGAGCTGCGCGTCGCGATCGAGCCGTTCGCGCCCGAGGGGCTGTCGACCTTCGTCACGCGGACGCCGCTCGCGCCGGGGATCACGCCCCAGCCGGCGACTCCGGCGAACGCCACACCGGCCGCCGCGCGGCAGAGCCCGGCGGTGAACGAGACCGTGCCCCCCGAGGAGACGTTCGCCGACGAGGCCGCGCCGGCGCAGGCACAGCAGCCCGCGACGGTTCGCGAGGGCGGCGCCGCTGCCGTGTCGGCGGCGGCGTCGAGCGCCCTCGAGCAGTCGGCCGTCATCAACGTCGAGCCCGCGCGGCCTTCGGCAGCGACCGCCGCCATGAGCGCGGTCGACGAAAAGCAGGTGCGCGAAGCGGGGGCAAGCGGCGGCATTCGGGGTGTGGATCCGGCGCCGGCGCCCGCGGCGCAGCCCCAGTGTGGTGAGTCGCCTGCCGCAGCACCTCGGCCTGGCGGCACGATGGTAGGCGAGGCCTATGTGCCGAGCCTGGCCGCGACTCCGGCAGGATCCGGTGCCGAGCCGAGCGCGGGGGCGGCGCCCTTCGGAATGGCAGCGCCCGCGTTCGGGCCGGGGCACGTCGCGGCCGCACAACCTGCCGGTGGCTACGCCGGCGCGCCGATGACGCCCGTCGCGCACGGCATGCGCGTCACGCCGCAGCGTGTTGCGCGCGACCCATCGCTCCTGTCGATTTTCTTGATCGCGGGTGCGCTCGCCGGCTCTGCCACGGGCGGCTTCTACCTCTGGAACCGCCAGAACCAAGACTCGGGCGATGACGGACCGCGGCGCGCGCGGACGTCCGAAGAGCCCGCGACTTCGCCCGCGCAGACGCCGACCGAGGGTGGGACCGAGAGTACGCCAACGGACCTGGCGCCGGCGCCGGCACCGACCGAGGCGGCCATTCCGCCGGCGGAAGCGCTGCCGCCAGAAGCGCTGCCGACGGAGACCGCGCCGCGACCAACTCCGCCGCCGGCGACGCCACCCACCTCGACGGCCACCCCTCACCCGACCGCGGCGCCCACGGCGACGGGCACGCCCACTGCGAAGCCCACCGCGCCGCCGCCGTTCGTACTGCCGACGGCGTTTCCGACGATCCCCGGGCTGCCGCCGCTCTTCCCGCTGCCGGGTCTGCAACCGCCGCAGCCGCAGCCGACCGTGAAGCCGCCGCCTCCACCCCCGCCGCCGCCCGGCAAGGGTGGTGGGTTTCGCCTTCCGCGCATTGGTGGCGCGAAAAAGAAATAGAGGCGTAGCGATGACGCGAGAGCGCGGCGTCAAGGTCTGCGGTAGCCAGCGAGAAGATCGGCCGTGAGCAGCGCCGCGAGCTCGGAATACCCGCGCGGCATGAGGTGCACGCCGTCGGGTGAGGCCTTCTTCTCGTCGCGCCACCGCGTGAGCGAGCCCTTGCCGCCCATCACCGCGTGGGTGTCCCAGAACATGCAGCCCTCGGCCAACGCCGCGCGTCGCATGGCGTCGTTGATCGGCGGGATCCGCGCCTCGGCGTCGACGCGGTCGGCAGGTCCGACGACGAGGCACGAGGCCTCTCGGCGGATGCGTTTTCCGCGGAGGATCAGCGCGCGCGTGTTCTTCTCGTACTCGGCGGGCTTGACCACCGGATCGCTCGCCTCGTTGCCGCCGAACTCGAAGACGAACAGATCCGGCGGGTGGCGCGCGACCTCCTTCGCCCACGCGGCCTCGTTCCACGCGAGCGCGGTCGCATAGCGCGCGCCGTTGATGCCGACGTTGTCGAGCACGACGCCGGGATGTTTCTGCGGGTCGACCTCGATGCGAACGCCGCAGAAATCCGGACGTCCGTCGCGGATCGAGATGTCGAGCTTCGCGAGCCCGGTGTTCGCGAACTCCAGGTGGTGGAGCGCCTCGTCGACGGTAGGGCTCTTGATGCGCTCGCGGTGCGCGTCGCCGAGCGAAATCGCGAAATCGTCCGACGCGAGACCTGCCTTGTAACAGACGTCCCACGTGAGGGGCTTTCCGGCGAGGGATGCGTCGGTGAGGCGCAGTGAAGCCGCGCGCTTGCCGGAGAACCCGGCGTGCAAGATCCCACCGAGGCCGAACGCGCCATCGCCAAACGGAGCCACGGTCGAAGGCTGCCGAGGACGCATGCGCCAGCCGCCGTCGACTTCGACGTCGATGTCATCGTGGCGGTAGCCCTTCATGCCGAGGTGAACGAACCCGGGGCCGGCATTTCCGAAGCGCTTCTGCAGCGCCGTGCGCACGCCGCCCGTCCAAAAATCGGCCTGCGCATGCGAGTCGCCGAGCCAGAGGATGCGAACGTGAGCCTTGCGTTCCTGGGCTTCGAGCGCGCGGAGCGCATCGTGAAAGTGCGCGAGCTTTCCGGCGTGAGCGATTTCGGGAGCGGCCATCGCGTGCGTCGCCGCGGCAACGTCGGCGAGCGCGGCTGCCGGAGCGACCGTTGACGCGGCGAGCAGCGGAGCGGCGCCTGCCCCGTCGTGCGTCGTCGTGTCGCCGCTCGCTGCGACGGCTGCGCTCGAGCTCGCGGTGGGGTCGGTCGTGCCTGGCGAAGGTACCGCCGACGAGGGGCTCGTCGTGCCCGCGGCGCGCGTCGCGGCTCCGCTGGTCGTGACAACGCCCTGGGTCGGCGCGGACATGGTGCAGGCAGCGACGGCGACGACTCCGAAGACTCCAAGAAGTGCGCGCATGGTGGGCTTCTGCATGTCTATGCTTCCCCCTTCGGCCAGGGCAAGATACGCGGCACCTCGTACGTTCTCCTGCTCTCCGCGACTCCACGTGCCCACGAAAAGCTCGCCTCCGCCGGCAAAGTCCCCCGAGGATCCGTTCGACCTCGCGGGCGCCATGCTCGCCGACAAAGACCGTATCGAAGGCGTCGTCGGCGCGGGCGGCTTCGGCGTCGTGTATCGCGGAGAGCACATCGGCTTCGGCGAGCCGATCGCGGTCAAATGCCTCCGGCTCGGCTCCCAGCTCGGCGCCGAAGATCGCGAGAAGCTCCTGGCGCGCCTGAAGGACGAAGGGCGCGTCTTGCACCGCCTCTCGAAGCTGACGAGCGGCATCGTCCAGGCGCTCGACGTGGGCGCGGTCACCACGAAGAGCGGCGCGTGGGTTCCCTATCTCGTGCTCGAGTGGCTCGAAGGGCAGACGCTGGCGCAGCTCGTCCAAGGGAGACGGCGCGGCGGAGAGGGCGCATTCTCCGTCAGCGAGGCGCTCGCCCTGCTCTCGCCGGCGGCCGAGGCGCTCGGCATCGCGCACAAGCAGCGGGTCGCCCACCGCGACGTGAAGCCGGAGAACCTCTTCGTCACCGACATTGGCGGGCGACGCACGATGAAGGTGCTCGACTTCGGCATCGCGAAGGTCCTCACGCACACGAGCTTCACCCAGGCGCCGGCCGCGACCGAGAAGCAGGCGACCGCCTTCACGCCGAGCTACGGCGCCCCCGAGCAATTCAACAAGAAGCGCGGCGCGACCGGGCCGTGGACCGACGTGTTCGCGCTCGCGCTCATCTTCGTCGAGCTCGTCACCGGCGCACGCGCTCTCGAGGGCGAGGACGCGACTCAGCTCTACATCGCGTCCGCAGATCCCGCCGCGCGTCCGACGCCGCGCCACCACGGCGTCGACGTTGGCGACGCCATCGACGAGGTGTTGGTTCGCGCGCTCGCGATCGATCCGGCGGATCGCTTTCAAGACGCGAGCACCTTCTTCGAAGCCTTGAGGCGCGCCGCCGAGGCGAGCGGCGACGTGACCGCCACGCCCTCGGGCCACGCGCCGGGAGCGCCGCCGGTGGACTCATCGGACACGGGCGAGTTCGTCGTGCGCCATGCCTACGAGCTGGACGCGCCGCTCGACGCGGGCGCACATCGTGTGATGCAGACCCTGCCCGTCGACGGCAGTGCATCCAGCGCATCGCCGCATACGGTGGCGGTGGCCGACGAGGACGGTGGGCAGGCTGCGGCGTCGGGCTCGCGCGGTGCTGGCGAGAACCGCGAAAATGCGCGAAACGCGGCGGGCACGACCTCCCCGCCAGAGTCGGCCGCGCGCGGGTCCGGATTTTGGCTGCCGTTCGTGGCCATGGTGTCGCTCGCGGGCGCGGGTGCGCTCTACTGGCAGCTACGTTCGATCACCGACGGCCCGGTAGCGAGCGACGGCACGGTACGCGGCACCCAGCGGCGCGCTCCGAAGGTCTTGCCACGCGCCACGGTGCCGTCGTCCGCTGAGAGCCCCACGCCTGCCGTGAGCGCGGTCGCGGCCAGCTCGGCGAGCGCCACCGCCTCGGCATCGAGCGCAGGAGGAGGCCCACCCGATGGCGGCGCGGCAGCGTCGGCGAGCGCGTCGTCCACGGCGAGCGCCGCGCCACCGTTCGTGCCGCCCCCGGACATGGTCGCGTTCGCGATGAGCGACGGGCGGCGCTTCCTGCTCGAGCGCACGGAGGTGACGACGCGCAGTTACCTCGAGTGCGTGACCGCGGGGCGCTGCAAAAAGGCGTCGCGCGCGGTGCTCACCGACGAGGCCGCGTCGGCGCTGGGCGTGCCCGACCTCAGCGAGGCGGCGGCGCCGGATCGCCTCGCTGCCGCATGGGAAAAGCGCTGCAACCAGACCCGCGGCGCGGCCGATCACCCCGTGAATTGCGTGAGCTTCGGCAGCGCGGAAGACTACTGCGGCTGGCGCGGCCGACGACTCCCGACCGCAGCCGAGTGGAAGCTGGCCGCCGCGGGCAACGCAGGAAGAAGGCACCCGTGGGGCGACCTTGCGCCAGAGTGCCAGACCGCCTGCTACGGGAAGAACGGCGGCTGCGTCGGCGGCGCGAGCGAGGTCGCGAGCTGCACGACCGGGAGCCACGCGAACGACGCTACGCCGGAGGGCCTCATGGATCTCGGCGGCAACGTCGCCGAGTGGGTCACCGACGTCGGCCCACGGCCCAGCAGCGACGGCCCGCCGTGGCGCATGTTGATGGGTGGAAGCTTCCTCGACGAGGCGGACAAGCTCGCCGTCTCATCGTCGCGCGCGGCGCCGCCCGTCACCGCGTTCGTGTCGATCGGCCTTCGCTGCGCGATGGACGTCCCCGCAGCTCCGGCGAACTAGTGTCCTGAGTCCATGATTCGTGCCCCAAGTTCGCGCGCCCCTCTGGGGCGAGGGCGCGCGAACTCCGCGATAGGGCGTCCTTTTGACCCACGAAACGCACTCTATTCTTTGGGTCCCGATTCACTGAATCGGGACACAAGGGCGTGTGACGGAGCTGCATCGCAGACGCCGAACGGTGCTTTTTTGGTGGCGGTCGCGTGAATCGCGGCACTAGATGCGGCGCGTATGAGTGAGCGCGAGCCCGCCTTCGAGTTGCCGCTGCGCGGCGCATTGAACCCCTCGACCCGCTCCGACGGCACGAACCCCGGCTCGTTCGCGCTCGGTCCCGACGTCGGCGGCCCGCTCGCGTACGCATCGCCGGACACGCCCGGAATGCCCGCGCCCAGCGACAAGACGGCGTGGGACTTCATGCCGGACGATTGGCGTCTCGTCGACGGGCGCTGGACACCGCCTGCGGACTTCGTCCCCATCACGCAGCTCGAGCACGCGCGCCTCGGCACCGTGACGCGCGAGATGCTCGCCGTGGCCGCACGCGAGGGGCACCTCACGCCCGAACAAATCCGCGACGAGGTCGCCGCGGGGCGCATGATCCTCCCGGCGAACAAGCACCACCTCGCCCACGGCCTCGTGCCGATGGCGATCGGGCGCGCGAGCAAGACGAAGATCAACGCGAACATGGGCGCTTCCCCGGTTTCGAGCGGCACCGACGCCGAGGTCGAGAAGCTCGCGTGGGCCGTCCGCTGGGGCGCC
>SYFR01000367.1 GCA_005800325.1 Myxococcales bacterium
CACGCGGACCGACGTCACGCGGACCGACGTCACGCGGACCGACGTCACGCGGACCGACGTCACGCGGACCGACGTCACGCGGACCGACGTCACGCGGACCGACGTCACGCGGACCGACGTCACGCGGACCGACAACACGCGGGCCGACAACACGCGGGCCGACAACACGCGGGCCGACGGCACGGTGACCGACAAGACGGTCGCCGACACCACGCCGGCGTTGGAGCGCACGGGAGCGTCGTGACTCGGCGTTGGTGGAACCGCAGCGCGCGCGCACCGCACCATCCGATCGCGAGCGACGCCGGCATCGTTCACGGTCGTGAGCTCGAGCGCGGCTTTCGAGCCAGCGCCGACGTCGTCGTCGTGGGCTCGGGCGCGAGCGGCATGACCGTGGCGGCGATCCTCGCCGAAGCGGGCCTCGAGGTGCTCGTGCTCGAAGAGGGGCCGTACTACCGCCACCAGGACATCGGGCGCTTCACCCCGACCGAGGCGCTGCGCCGGCTGTTTCGCGAGGCCGGGATGCTGACGGCGATCGGCGTCGGCCAGACCCCGCTCATCTCGCTCACGGTAGGGCGCGCCGTCGGCGGCTCGTCGCTGCTCACGGGCGGCGTTTGTTACCGCATTCCGAGCCGCGTCCACCACGAGTGGGTGCACGAGCTCGGCCTCCGCGAGCTCTCCGAGGCGCGGCTCGAGGCGGCGTACGAGGAGGTCGAGCGACGCATCGCCGTCACCGAGGTTCCGGTGTCGATGCGCTCGCGCTCCACCGCGAAATTCGTCGAAGGAGCCGAAAAAATGGGCATTTCGATGAGCCCGCTGCGCCGCAACACGGGCCACGAGTGCGAGGGCAACGGCCGCTGCAACTTCGGCTGTCCCGTCGGGGCGAAGCGCTCGGTCGACATCGCCTACCTGCCGAGCTTGCTCGCGCGCGGCGGGCGCGTCGTCTCGGACGCCCTCGTCGAGCAGGTCATCGAGCGCGATGGGCGAGCCGTCGGCGTGCGCGGTCGCTTGCTCGGCGGCCCCTACGGCGAGGCGAGCCACGCGTTCGAGATCGAGGCGCGTGCCGTGGTCGCCGCGTGCGGCACCGTGCACACGCCGGCGCTGCTCGAGCGCGCGGGGCTGCGGTCCTTCGCGCTCGGTCGCTTCCTCACGCTGCACCCAGCGGCGCGCGTCGTGGCGCGCTTCGACGACGAGCTGCGCGGCTGGGACGGCGCGCTGCAGAGCTGCTTTGCGGACTCGCTCGACGACGACGGCATCCTCTTCAACTCGGTGTACACGGCCGTCAGCGTGCTCGCCGCGAGCTTCCCTGGCGTCGGCCCGGCGCTGCACGCGCGCGCGCGCGATCTCACGCACTACGGCGTCTTCGGCACCATGGTTCACGACGACGCGGGCGGTCGCCTCGTGAGCGCGCTCGGACGCGAGCCGACGTTGTTCTACGAGATGGCGCCGCGCGATCTCGGGCGCCTCAAGAAGGGGATGGGGATCCTCGCGGAAATGGCGCTCGCGGCGGGCGCGCGCGAGGTGCTGCTCCCGGTGTTCGGCATGGCGCCGCTCACGACGCTCGCCGACGCGCGGCGCATCGCCACGGACCCGCTCGACGCCCGCCGCATCGAGTGCCTCGCGTTTCACCCGCTCGGCAGCGCGCGCATGGCGAACGATGCCCGCCGCGGCGTCGTGGACGAGAGCGGCGAGTGCTTCGACGCTCCGGGGCTCTTCGTCGTGGACGGCTCCATCCTGCCGACCAGCATCGGCGTCAACTCGCAGGTGCCCATCATGGCGATGGCGACGCGCCTGGCCTGGCGCCTGCGCGACCGCCTCGTGTAAATCTGCTCCTGAGGTCCGAAGAGCCGAGCATGTTCGATCTGCGCTCCGACACCGTCACGCGTCCGACCCCCGAGATGCGCGCCGCGATGGCCGCCGCCGAGGTGGGCGACGACGTCTACCGCGAAGATCCCACGGTGCGTCGGCTCGAGGAGGCGGTCGCCGCGCTCGTGGGCAAGCCCGCGGCGCTCTTCGTGTCGAGCGGCACGATGGCCAATCAGCTCGCGCTCCTGTGCCAGACGCGTCCCGGCGACGAGGTGATCGCGGGCAAGAGCGCGCACGTCATCGCCTACGAGTCCGGCGCGGGCGCGGCGCTCTCGGGCGTTCAGTTCGCGCAGACCGAGGGCGAGATCTTCACGGCCAGCGAGGCCGAGCGGCTCATCCGGCAGCGCGCCTACTACTGCCCGCGCACGAGCCTCATCGCGGTCGAGAACACCCACAACATGGGCGGCGGTCGCGTCTTCCCGCAAGAGAACGTCGCCGAGCTCGCCGTCCTCGCGCGTCGCGAAGGGTTCGCGCTTCACCTCGACGGCGCGCGGATCTGGAACGCCTCGGTGGCCACGGGCAAAGGCGTCGGCGAGCTCGCCGCTCCCTTCGACTCGGTCAGCGTCTGCTTCTCGAAGGGGCTCGGCGCACCGGCGGGCTCCGCCGTGTGCGGCAGCGAGGCGATGATCGAGCGGGCGCTGCGCCTCCGCAAGATGCTCGGCGGCGGCATGCGGCAAGTCGGCATCCTAGCGGCGGGGGCCCTCCACGCGCTCGAGCATCATCGCCCGCGCCTCGCCCACGATCACGCCGCCGCCAAGGCGCTCGGTGCGCGCCTCGCCGCGCTCGAGGGCGTCACGGTGGCACCGATCGACACGAACATCGTCGTCGCCAAGCTCGCGTGTGCCGAAGCGAGCGTGCGTCGCGGTCGCGAGCTCGGCGTGCTCTTCTCGGCGATGGCTCACGACACCGTGCGCCTCGTGACGCATCTCGACGTCACTGGCCCGCGCTTCTCGGATGCCATCGCGCTCGTCGCGCGCGCGGTCGAAGAGAGCCTGCGCGAGGGCAAGGGTGGCTGAGCGCCCGCGGTGGTTCTCGCGTGGCTCGGCTGCTCCCGCGCCGATGGCGCTGCTCGTGCGCGATGCGCTGCTCGTGCGCGATGCGCTGCTCGTGCGCGATGCGCTGCTCGTGCGCGATGCGCCGCTCGTGCGCTATGCGCTGCTCGTGTGCTTGGCGCTGCCAGCGTGCGCGCCGCATCACGGCGAGGCGTGGTCGCGCGCCATCGACGCGGGCGCGAGCGCCTTCTCGGACGGACGCTACGCCGATGCGGCCGAGTACTACCGAGAGGCGGCGGCGGCGGCGCTGCGCGTCAAGGATCGCGACGAGGCCCTCTTTCTCGAGGCGCGCACGCTCGCGAGGATGGAGCGCTGGGACGACGCTCGCCGCGCGTATGCCGCGCTCGCCGCGCTGAAGCCAGCGGGACCCCGCGCGCCGCGCGCCGCGTTCGAAGAGGCGCGGCTCGTCATCGAGCACGGCGACGAGACCGAGGGCTGGGCGCTCATCGAGCGCGCCATCGAGCGGTATCCGAGCCATGGCAGCACCCGCCTCGCGCTCACGCACTTTCTCGCCGTCTTCGCCGAGCATCGCGGTGAGGCCGCGCTGCGCGAGCGCATCACGAGCTGGCTGCCGCGCTTCGTCGGCACCGACAGCGAACAGCGGCTGGAGTATGAGCTCGGGCGCTCGCTCGAGCGGTCGGGGGAGCTCGCGGCGGCCCACGCGGCGCTGCTCCATGCGGCTCGCCGGCACCCGTATCCCAAGGGCAGCCTCACCGACGACGCGCTCTTCGTCGCGTCGCACGTGGCCGAGCGGATGGGCGATGTGAAGCTTGCCATTCTTGACCTCGAGGAGATGCTGGTCGTCCGCGAGATCGCCACCGGCGGCAGCTACGAGCGACCGCGATTTCCCGCGGCGCGCATGCGGATCGGTGAGCTGTTTCGCGACAAATCCGGCGATTTTCGTGCTGCGCGCGACGCCTTCCGCGCGGTCGGTCGCCTGCATGAGACGAGCATCCTCGCGGACGACGCCGCCTGGCAAGAGGGGCTCATGGCGCGACGTCTCGGCGATGGCCCCGGCGCGTGTGAAGCTGCCGAGCGCCTCGTCGCGACCTTCACATCCTCACGCTACGTCGGGTGCGTGAGCGAGCTCTGTCCGAGCGCGCGCGCTCCGGCCGGGCGGGAATGCGCCGACTACATTCGGCGCGAGCTCTCCCCGGAAACGCCGTCCGCAGAGCCCACGTCTACGAGCAGCACGCCGTCCGAATAGCGCAGCACCACCGCGCACGCCGCGAATGACTCGGCGCACAATCCGCGACTGACTCGGCGCGCAGTCCGAAGCGCTCAGTGCGCCGGTCCAGCAGGCGGCGCAGCAGGCGGCGCCGCGGGGCGCGCGGGCACTGCCGGGCGAGCGGGCACTGCCGGGCGAGCGGGCACTGCCGGGCGAG
>SYFR01000368.1 GCA_005800325.1 Myxococcales bacterium
AGGTCATGGGGATCGCGCGGACCTTCGCGCGCGCCTACGGCAAGGCGCTCGACGCGGCCGGCGTGAAGCTGCCGACCTCGGGAAGGGCCTTCATCAGCGTCCAGGACGACGACAAGCCCGCGGCCTGTGTCGTCGCGCGGCGGCTCCGCGCGCTCGGGTTCAGCATCGTCGCGACGGGCGGCACGGCCGAGGCGCTCGGGCGCGCACGCATCCCAGCCGAGACGATCCACAAAGTGGCCGAGGGCTCCCCGCACGCCGTCGACGCGCTGAAGAGCGGCGCGATCCAGCTCGTCGTGAACACGACCCGCGGCGCGCGTGCCGTGCGCGACAGCTACTCGATCCGGCGGCATGCCCTCTTGTGCGGGGTGCCGTACTTCACGACGATGAGCGCGGCGCTCGCGGGGGTCGACTACCTCGAGACGATCATCGATGAGCCGAACGGCACCTTGCCCCGCGTGAAGAGCTTGCAAGAGTGGAGCTGTCTCACGGCCTCTCAGCCGCGGCCGTCGCGCGCGAGGCGCTCGGCGACGTAGTCGAGCCGGTCCTGGCCCCACGTCGAGAAGCCGCCGGTCGCGAAGCTCGGCACACCCCAGAGCCCGAGGTCGTAGAGCGCGGCGCGGTTCGCCTCGGCGCTCGAGCGCCAGCCCTCGCCCGAGAGGTGCGCCTCGGCCCGATGCCACGACAGGCCGGCGCGCTCGACCATGACGCGCAGCTCCCGCTCGTCGGCGACGCTGCGTGCCTCGGACCAGATCCCGCGCATCAGGCTCAGCGTGAGGGGAACTTCGGCGCGCTCGCGCTTCGCCCACGCGAAGAGCGCCATCGCGCGCTCGATGCCGATGCCGATGGGATCGGCGATCTTCCCGAACGGGACGCCGTGTCGCCGCGCCTCGCGCGCCGCATCCGCGACGATGTAGATCTTCTTGGCTAGCGGAATGCGGGCGCCGCGCACGACGAGCGGGACGACGGGCCGCAGCACGAGCTCCTTCTGGTGGCGTCGCGCGAGCTCGGCGATACGCACGAGCGCGATGTAGCTGGACGGGCTGCGAAACGAGAAGAACACCTCCACGGTGTCGCTGCGCGCGTCGTCGCGAGGCACAGGCAAGCGCGGCTGGCGGACGCACGACAGCGCCACGTCGACGCCCTCGCCGCGCAAGCGCTCCTCGAGGAGCGGCAGTCGATCGACGCCCCAGTACCACTCGCCCTCGCAGTAGAGCGTGCCGCCGACGTAGTGGCCGAGCGCACGGCGACGCTCGGCGCCATCCGCGAGAACGCGCGCGGCACGCTCGACCGACGTCCTGCCGGCGCGACGCGCGAGCTCGCCGAGCCCCTCGCCGCGGAAGAGCGCGTCCCCGACCGCGCGGGCGAGCGCGAGCTGCTCCTCGATCGGCCGCGCTTCGGCCAGGATCGCGTTGGCGAGCTCGACGAACGGGCGCGATGGCAGCGCGGCCTCGGCGGGGAACGCGACCTCATGGTGGCGACAGAGCTCGCGCGCATCGCGGAGCGCGTACGCTCGCCGCAGGCCCGGCTCGGGGTCGGCGTCTCGCGAAGGCGGCGGCACGAGCGTCATCGAGAGCTCGACCCCCGGCGCGCTCAAGAGCGGATGCACGGCCTGCACGAGCAAGAGGCCGTAGGGATCGCTCGCGTCGAAGAAGAGCTCGATCTTGATGCGCTCGGCCGCGCGGCTCCGCCGATACCACGCGCGGCGCGCCGCGAGACCGGGCTCGCTCAGCATGGCGGACACGGCGGTCCCGAGGAGGCTCTCGCGAAGGCCCACGACCGCGACCTTCTACCGCACGCCCACCGCACGAGCTACTGCCGACGTCGAGGGCAGAGCCCGCCGGGGCGGTGTATGCTGCGCCGCGCCGATGCGCCTCGACTTCGAAGACCATCGCGCCGACCCCAGCGGTTGGGCGCGTAAGCTCGGGGTGAGCGAGGCCGCGGTGTCGCTCTACCTCGCGAGCGACGTCATCGATCTGCACGTCGACTCGTTCATCTGGCAGCGCATCTTCGGCTACGACCTCACGAAGCGACACGGCACGGGGCTCTTCGGCGCGCGCTTCTACAGCCAGGTCGACTTCCCGCGCGCGCTCGAGGCCGGGCTCACGGGCGCCACCTGGATCATCACCACGAATCCACTCCGCGGCGCACGCGGACGAGCCGAGGCCTTCTCGCGGAACCTCGCGCGGCTGCAAGAGATCTTCGCGCGGGTGGCCGAGCAGTTCGCCATCGTGAGGAGCGCCGCCGAGTACCGCGCCGCGCGTAGCGCCGGCAAGCACGCCGCCTTCCTCGGCATCCAGGGAGGCAACGCGCTCGACGAGAACCTCGACGCGCTGGACCGCATCACCGACGACCTCATCCTGCGCGTCACGCTCGTGCACCTCTCGTCGTCGCGCATCGGCACGACGAGCTCGCCGATGAAGACCGAAGAGACGGGGCTGACCGACTTTGGGCGCGACTACGTGCGCCGCCTCGACGAAAAGCGCATCTTCGTCGACCTCGCGCACATCAGCCGAAGGGGATTCTTCGACGCGGTCGCGGTGCACGATCGCAGCCTGCCGCTCATCGTCACGCACACGGGCGTCACGGGCGTGCACCGCCACTGGCGCAACCTCGACGACGAACAGCTCCGCGCGATCGCCGACACCGGCGGCACGATCGGCGTCATGTACCAGTCGAGCTTCCTGGGCGAGCCGTACTGGGGCGGCCGAGCCACCGCCGTCGTCGAGCATCTGCACCACATCGTGAAGACCGTGGGCGAGGACCACGCCTCGCTCGGCAGCGACTTCGACGGCGCGATCACTCCCCCGCGCGATCTGGCGACGTGCCTCGAGCTGCCGCGGCTCGTCGAGCTGATGCTCGACCGCGGCTTCAGCGAGCGCGCGATAGGCAAGATCCTCGGCGAGAACTTTCTCCGAGTGGTCGCCGCGATGCGCGGCTGAACCGCGGCCATCGGGAATGACGCAGCGTCGGGGGGCGCGCTACTTGCCCGGGAGGGCGAGCGCGCTGGCGCGCGAGGCGCTACTTGCCAGCGCGTGCGAGCTGGAGCGCGAGGCGCGACTTGAGGCGCGAGGCGCGGCCGTCCGGAATGACGCTCTTCGACGCGGCGCAGTCGAGCTCCACTTGGGCCACCTTCACGAGCGCGGCGGCGTTTGCGGCGCCGGCGGCGAGGGCCTCGCGCGCGGTCTTCAGCGTCTTCTTGAGGAAGGACTTGGCGGAGCGGTTGCGCTCGGTGCGCGTGATGCGCTGACGGTTGCGCTTTTCAGCGGAGGCGTGGTTGGCCATGATCGGTGTCCTCGAACGGGGTCAGTCTTTGGTTGCCGGCTTCGCGTCAGCGGCAGCGGCGTCGTAGCCTGCTGGATGCACGGGAAAGACGGGCGTACCGTGCAGGCGCATGGTGCGCTTCCGGCGCTTGCCCGCGTTCTTCTGACGGCGCAGGCGAACCCGCGAGCTCTGTTGAGTGCTGGAAACCATGGGGGCGCGGACTATAGCCGTATCGATTTCACTGTCAAGCAGCACGAGGCGCCCGTAGCCCGGTAGCGCAGGAGCCCTTCACGAGGCAGCCCCGTGTGCCCGCGGCCGCGTGCGCTACGCTGCCCCAATGCGCAAAGGATCCCGATGGGCGCTCACCGGCGCCTCCTTGCTCGTGGCCTTCGTGGGCGGAGCGGCGACGTCGAGGCTCGGGCATGCCGAAGGAGAGCGCGACTCGCCGTACGCTCCGCTGGCGCAGCTCGCCCGCGCCCTCGTCTTGATCGAGAACGAGTACGTCGATCCGGTCGAGCGGCAGCGGATGCTCGACGGCGCCGTGAAGGGGCTCGTCGCCGAGCTCGATCCGCACTCGGCGTACATGAGCCAGAGCGAGTTTGCGCTCTTCAATCAGGACACGGAGGGCAGCTTCGGGGGGATCGGCGTCGAGGTCGACTTCAGCGGCGAGCGCGTGGTCGTGATGGTCCCGATGCCCGGAGCGCCTGCGCAAAAGGCCGGAATTCGCGCGGGAGACGAGATCGTCGCCGTCGACGACAAGCTCGTGAAGGGGATGTCGCCCGACGCCATCGTGAAGACGATGCGCGGGCCGGCCGGTACGCGCGTGAAGCTCGCCGTCCTGCCCAAGGGCGCGAGCACGCTCAAGAGCTTCGAGCTCACGCGGGAGCACATCCACGTCCGCAGCGTCGAGAGCAAGCGACTCGAGGGCGACGTGGCGTACGTGCGCCTGCGGCAGTTCCAGGAAGGCACGCACGACGAGCTCTTGGAGGAGGTGGGCAAGCTGCGCGAGGCGAGCGAGCGCCCCCTGCGCGGCGTCGTGCTCGATCTGCGAAACAACCCGGGCGGGCTCGTCGACGAGGCCGAGGCCGTCGCGGACGAGCTGCTCGCGAGCGGCGTCATCTACACGACGCGGCATCGCGGCAAGATCCTCGATGAGTCACGCGCCAAGCCCGGAGGTGCGCTCGCGAAGCTCCCGGTCGTCGTGTTGGTCAACGAGCTCTCGGCGTCTTCGTCCGAGCTCGTCGCGGGTGCCTTGCGCGACAACGGGCGCGCGAGCGTCGTCGGCGCCACGACCTTCGGCAAGGGCTCGGTGCAGACGATCTTTCAGCTGCCCGGCGGCGCCGGCATGCGCCTGACCACGATGCGCTACTACACGCCGAGCGGCCGCGCGATCCAAGCCGCCGGGGTCGCGCCGGACGTGCGCGTGCGGTACCGCGACGACGAGACGGCCGCCCTCAGCCTCTTTCGCGAAGAGCGGCTCGACGGCCACCTCGCGCCGGAGGCGAGCGGCCCCCTCACCACCGTGACCGAAGAGCACGTCGGCGAGAAGCGCCCCGAATACATCGCCATCGACGAGCTGCCGACGACGCCGAGCGAGGCGAGCGATCTTGGCCTCGCGGTCGGCTATCGCAAGCTCTTGGCGAAGCTCGAGGGCGCGAGCGCGACCGCCGCTCTTGCACCGCGCGGCGCCGGCGAGCGGCCAAAAACCGCGGGAAACTGAGCCTTTCAGCGCGGTCAGCGCCCGCGCAGGGCGCCGAGCACCGCGTCCGCTGCGACGATGCCACTCGACGCGGCCTCGAGGAAGGTGCGCGGACGATCCGCGATGACGTCGCCGGCGGCGAAGAGACGCGCTCCGACCCGCGCGCCGCGGCACGCGACACCGACGCACTCGAGGAGGCCAGGGTCGGCGTCGGTCGGCCACGCCTCGCGCTCGAGCGCCGGACCGAAGAGCGAGCTGCCGACGTCGAACACGCGGCCCGCGGCGGCGAGGGTCACGGGCGCCGCGAGCGACGTTCGAAAAGGCGCGCGCACGCCGCTTGGGGCGTCTCGGCCTGCGTGGCGCTCGGGCGGATCGAACACGATGCCACCCGACGCGACGCCTCCAATCGCGAGCACGACGGCGCGCGCGCGAAGGGTCGCTCCGGACTCGCACGTGAGCTCGACCTTGGCATCGTCGAGGTGCGCGGCATGAACCTGCTCGCGCTCGAGCGAGACAGCGATTCGCTCGAAGAGGCGCGATCGCGCGGCCTCGAACCGCAGTCCAGCCGCGCCGCCGACCTCGCCCATCGCTTCGCCCACGGGCACGCCCACCTGCTGCGTGAGCGCCTCTGCCCGAGCGTGCGTCGCCCCGAGCCACGGGCCGAGCAGCAACGCATCGGCGCGACCCTCGCGGGCGACGAGCTCGAGGAGGCGGGCGCCGAGCCAGCGGACGCGCGCGTCGTCGTCGTGGAGCGCGGCGAGATCGGCCGACGCGATCCGAGCCTCGCCGAGGTGCATCGTGAGCTCGGCGTCCATCGAGACGAGCTCGAAGCCGCGTGCGCGCGCGTAGTCGTCGGCGGACCATGCGCGTGCCAGCGCGTCCGCATCCCACTCGGCGCGAGGAACGCGCGGCACGAGGACTCGCGCACCGTCCGCGAGTCGAGACAGATCGAGCAGCGCGCGATCGTGTCCGCGCGCGATGCGAAAGCGGCCCATGGGTGTCGCGACGCGCGGCATCGAGGCACCTTCGTCGCCGAGGCGGTGAAGCCCGAGGGCGGCGACGAACCGAGCCGCCTCCGCGCCGACGGGCCGTGCCAGCGGCTCGACACGGAGCGTCGTCGCGGCGCGCGCGAGCTCTTCCCATGGGCGATCGTCGATGGCTCCGCCGGCGAGGCTCGTCGCGCCGAGGCCACCGTCGAAGACACGCACGGACAGCCCGCGCTCGACGAGCGCCCAACAGGTTGCGACACCGGCCGCGCCCGCGCCGACGACCGCGACGTCGATCGACTCAGCCGCCATCCTGCGCGCCTCGCTCGTCGACGGAGACGCTCGCTGCCGCTGCGCTGTTGCCCACTGCCGCATTGACAACTGCCGTGTTGCCCGCGGCCCACTCGCCGACGACCGCGAGCCGCGAGCGCGTCGGGATCCCCGCCTGGGAGCGCAGGCTGGCGATCGCGATGGCCTCTTGTCGCGCCTCGATGGGGCCGAGCGCGCAGACTCGCGTGCGCGCCTTCTGCGTCAAGAACCGCAGCGAATCCATGGCCGCGACCTCCGGCGCGTGGCCTCTTCCCTCGGCGACGATGGCGCCGCAGCGCGCGGCGCACCGCATGCCGCCGCACGCGCCGAGCCCGAGCCGCGTCCGGCGCGCGACGTCGTCCACCGTGCGGGCAAACTCGTGCTCGACGACGTGGCGGACCTCGGCCTCGAGCACGGGCTCGCACACACAGACCGTGCGGGCCTCGCTCGCGCGGCGTTTCATGCGCTCGCCGATCCGCTCGGCGCGCGCTCCGTGGCGATAGACGAGTCGTCGCGCGGCGATCGCGTCGATGCCGTGGTCGCGCGCGAAGCGCAGCGCATCGAGCTCGCGATCGCCGCCGGGGAGGGCGCGGAGGTGCGTCGTGCTCGGCGCGCCGGGTCGCCCGAGTCGATCCCGCATCAAGAGATCGACCATCTCCTCGGCGAAGAGGCGATAGCTCGCGAGCTTGCCACCGAGCATCGAGTAGAGGCCCGTCACGCCATCGGTAGCGGCGTGCTCGACGATGGCGTGCTCGCGCGAGAGCGCGTCCTCGAGCTTGCCGTACTCGTACAAGGTCGGTCGCACGCCCGCGAACGTGCCGATGATGCGCGCCTCTCGCACCGCGGGGAACACCCGCGCCACGCCCTCGACGAGGTAACGCACCTCTTCGCTCGTGGCGACGACGTCGTCGAGATCGCCGTAGTAGTCGTCATCGGTCGTACCGATGACGCTGACGTTCTGCCAGGGCTCGATGAAGATGGTCCGGCCGTCGATCGTCTCGGACATGATCGCGTAGTTCGACAGCCGCCGATCGAAGACGACGTGGATCCCCTTGCCCGGGCGTACGCGCGCGTGAACGGGTGGGAGCTGGCCGAGCGACGCCGTGAGCGGGGCCCACGCGCCCGTCGCGTTGACGACCCGCGGGGTCGTGATGCGCCCTCCTACGCCGGTGCCGCGGTCGCGATAACGCACGGCGCGCACGACGCCCCCCTCGTGCTCGATCGCCTCGACCGTGCTCCCGACGAAGAGCCTCGCTCCCTCTTCGTGCGCATCGACGGCGTTGGCGACGCAGAGGCGCCCGCCATCGATGCCCCACTCGTCAAAGGTGATGCCGCCGTAGAGCTCGCCTCGCAAGCCCGGCTCGAGCTGCACGAGCTCTTCACCCGTGAGGCGCGCGTGAGGCTTGCCGCGCTTGAGCGGCTGGTAGCGGTCGTAGGCTTCGAAGAACGCATCCATCAACGGGAAAATCCGCCTCTTTGCCTGCGGCACGGGCAAGAGGAAGGGGATGCGAAACAGGAGGTGCGGCGCGATCGATTGGATGTGGCCGGAGTCTTTGCACGACGTGTAGGTGACCTCGGGGTCGGCCGACAGGTAGCGCGGGCCGCCGTGGATCATGCCGCTCGAGTTGCCGCTCGCGCCGAACGCGAGATCGTTGCGCTCGAACAGCGCGACCCGCAGCCCTCGCAGAGTGGCATCGCGCGCGACGCCGGTCCCGTTCACGCCGCCGCCGATCACGACGAGATCGACGTCGCACGTCTCAGCGGCGCTCGCGCTGGCTAGGCGGCCCGACACACGCGGGACTGGCTCTCCGGGCGAGGTCACGAACCCCCGTATACCAGACGCCGCGCCGCCGTCGAAACTTGGCCCCGCCGATGCGCCTGTGGCTTGGGTTGATGCATGTCGAGCCTGCCGCAGAACGTCCGCACGCGGAGCCCGCGCCCCCTCGCGAGCTCGGGCGCTGCCTCCGACCGCGGCATCGACCACGCGAACCGGTGGGGCCTCACCTCATCGACCATCGCGCCGGACCGGCTCACGGGCGACTACGACTGCGAGGAGCCGAGCGCCACGCCGCCGCCCGTCGCCGTCGCCGTGAACGCCGCCCCGGCCGAGGCGGTTCTCTCCGAAATTCCCGGCTCGGTCGCGCCGCTGGCGACGGAGGCGCCGCTCGGCGAGGTCCTTCGTCATCGCAGCTCGGCGCTCGCGGCCCTCATCACCGTCGCGCTCGTCGCGCTCGGGTGGACCGCGTGGCGTCGGGCGCCGGAGAGTGCCAATGCGACTGCCGCCGCGCGCGCCGACGCGGCTCTGCTCGGCGATGCGGACGCTGCGGCCGCACCGGCGCTGCGAAGCGGCTTGCGCAGCGACTCCGCCGCAGAAGCGGGAGCCGACACCGCCGTGGCGCCGCAGCCTGCCGACGCGAGCCCCGCGAGCCCGTTGCCCGCGGCTCCCGGCGTCGATCATTCGGGGCACGTGCCCATCGACGGCGGCGTGCTGGTATTTCCGGAGAGCTTTCGCGCGACCGGCGACACGTTCGATCTCGTGATCCATTTTCACGGCGACGTCGGCATCGTCAAAGAGAGCGTGGAGCACGCCGGCATCGACGCCGCGCTCGCCATCGTCAACTTCGGCATTCGCTCGGTGCCCTACCGCCAGGCCTATCAAGCCGCCGGCCGCTTCGAGCTGCTGCTCGCGCAAATTCGCAGTGGAGTCGAGCGACGCGGCATGCGCAACGCCAAGCTCGGCCGCATGGCCCTCACCGCGTGGAGCGGCGGCTACGGCGGGATCGAGAGCATCCTCGAGCACCGGCGCGCGCCACACGCCGAGGTCGATCCGCTCGACGCCATCCTCATCCTCGACGGCGTGCACGCGAGCTTCATCGACGGCGACCCGCGCCGCATCAGCGAGCTCTCGGTGCTGCCGTACCTCAGAGCCACGCGCGCGGCCGCGGAGGACAAACTGCTCTTCACGATGACGCACTCGGAGATCGATCCCAAGCTCTACGCGAGCACGAAGCGCTCGGCCGAGCTCTTGCTGTCATCGCTCGGCACGAAGCCCATCCGAAACGTCATTCTTCCCAAACCCGAGCACCTCACCCTCGAGGCCGCGTCGCGCTCGATCGGACGCGCCACCGAGCTCGAGCCCGTGAGCGACACCCGCGTCGGCTCGTTCCGCGTCCAAGGCTTTCGCGGCATCACTCCCGACGATCACGCCTCGCACCTCATCCAGATGGCCTCGATCGCGCTGCCCGAGCTCCGCGAGCGCTGGGACGGCGACGCTGCCCCACGCCCACGGCTCCGCACGAAGAAGCAGCCCGCCTCCCCCGGCACGAAGGCCGCGGACGACGCCATTCGCCTCTCGGCCCGCGCGCCCGCCGAGCAGCGCGACCGCTAGTCCCCTGCGTCCGAAGTTCGCTGACAAGGTCACTCGCCCCCCGTGCGGGGCGAGGGCGAGCGAACTCGCCGCCTTGCGCCTCGTATTGACTCACCAACGCTGTGCTTCTTTGGTGGCGAATCTCTGACTCGCCACGCTAGCGGCTCTCCATCACGAGCCCGGCGTCGATCAAGCCCAACCACTGCCGCGCGAGGTGGTGCGCGAACGTCGGGCCCTCGAGGAGCACCCCGCACTCGGTGTTTTGTTCCTGAGCGCGGCGCGTGAAGTTCGCGCTCGTGATGAGCGCGGACTCGCCGTCCACGACCACGCATTTCGCGTGCATGTTGAACCTCGGCCGAGGTGCGACGGCGCGCGCGTCGTAGTAGACGCGCGGGCGCGGGTCACCGAATGGCCACGCCTGGTCCATGATCGCGCGAACCGCTTCGTCTCCGTACGCCTCCGGGTCGGACAGACGTTCGCCGGTCTGCTCGATGTGGATGAAGAAGCGGGCATCGACACCCCGATCACGCATGGCGAGCCACAAGGGCTCGAGCAGCGAGCTACCCTTTGTGAAATCGTAGCCCGCGAGGATGACCTGCCTGCGAGCTCGCTCGAAGAGCGCACGAAGGACCACGGCCGTGTCGCGCGCGGTCGCATTGGCACGCTCGGGCCCGGTCCAGACGAGCTCGGGCGCGGGACGCGCGTTGGCGCGGCGTTCGGCGAGGACGACTTCAAGGACGCTGAGACACGCGAGGGCGGTGTGCCCCGACAGCGCAGCCACGAGCGCCTCGAGTTGATTGCGGATCCCATGGTCGAGGAGGCCGGCGCGCGTGATGGGCATGTTGAGCCGGTCGTTGACGATGGCATCGCGCAGACGCTCCAGCGTGGAGGTCGCGACCTCGGACAGGTCGGCGTGCTCGGCGGGCTGCCCGGTCACGGTCGTTCCTTGAAGAACGCGAGCTCGGGGTCGTTCCCGATCGTCGGGACCAGGAGGGCGCGATCGAGAAAGCGATTCTGCCACTCGCAGGAGCACTCCGCGATGTAGAGGCAGCCGTGGCACGCCGCGCCCTCGCTTCGACGATCGCTCGAAGCGTGCGAGGGATCGTGCGCCGCACACACCGGGTCGTTCGAGCACAGCCGGCCGAGGTCCCATGCCTCGCGAAGGTGGTGTCGAACGTGGCGGCCTTCCTCGACGAGACCACCGAGCGTTCCCTCGCTTCCGGTGGTTCCGGTGCCGAGGAGAACGGCGGCCATCGCGGCTTCGCCCGGGCGCGCGCAAGGGTGGGAATAGATGCGCTCACGGATCGCGCTCGCCGCGTAGCCGCACTCGAGGCTGATCGCGGTCAAGAGCAGATGGGACAGGGTGTGGAGCAAGTAGAATCGAACGCCTGGAAACTCTCCCCGCCCTTCCGCCTCGTACGCCTGCATCAGGAGCGTCGCACGCGCTAGAACGGCAGGCCGACGCTCCCAGGCTTGAACGGCGTCTTCGTCGAGCTCGAGGAAGATCCCCTCGCCGCGCACTTCCGCCGCCGGGAGCCACTTCTGGTTGCCCGTCGGGAGCATCAGCGCCGCTGGTTTGTGCTTCACCCTCTCGAACTCGAACTCCCCCTGCAGGTTGCGGCTGATCGAGTCGAGTCGGCTGAAGCTCACTTGCACGCGGATCTCGCGCATCTCGGGGATGACGATGAGTCCACGCACGCCCGGCGGAAGATCGATGCGCGACGACGGCACGCGAAACGCCGCAAACTGACAGCCCACATCCGGCTCATTGCCCGGCTGCTCGTCCGGCGCGCTCACGATCCGCTCGAATTCTACCGTGCGGAGGGGCCGCTCTGTCTGTTCGGCGCTCTCGCTGCGGTGGGCTTCGATCGCTGCGAGGACCGCTGGGGGTTCGTATCCCTTGAAGGCCCCGGCGAGGGTGTCCTGGAGGTCCACGAGCATCTGGAGCTGCTCGACGCTCTTTACCTTCTGGACGAGCTTCCACACTTCGTGTTCCCGCACCCGACGACTGAGCTGGCTCTCCTCCGCCGGCGGTAGACGAAGCGCGCTGACCACTTGCGAGAAGTACGCGTCGGATGCCGTTCGCACGAGAAGCTCGAGCTTCTGGTCGCAGTCCTCGTTGGCTCCCCGACCACCAAGCCACGGTCGATCCCCGTCGCACGGATAGAGCGGAGCACGAGCTGACGCCATCGACTGCGACGCGCCGCAGTTCATGCATCGAACTCGGATGCGCGCGAGGTCGCCGGTGGCGCCCTCTTCGAGGCGCAGGTCTGGGCGGTCGCAGATCTCTTCCTTCCGTTCCCGATGCACAAATGGGCGCCATGGAAAGTCCATCAGGTGCCCGCGTGCGCATGCAGCGACGAAGCGAACGGGCACGGCACGCGATACTTTGTTTCCCGCGCATTGATGGCGATAGCGGTTCTTGTGCAGCTCGAACTGATCGCCGGCGCGCGCGAGCCTATGGCAGCCCTGGCAGACGAACCACTTCGGGACCTCGAGCGCCCGCACCCCGATCGAAGGAGAGGCATCTCGCATCTCGCCCTCGGGCGGTTTACGAAAGTAGTCGCTGTTCGCAAGATCGAGGTCGGGGTGCAACGCCCGAAGGCGGGGCAGAAGAGATCGGCGCAAACGCGCATCGTCGAGCGCGACCCATTTGCCATCGGGCCACGCCCAGTGGTCGAGGCCTCCGATCACGACCGCCCGATCGACAAGGTCGACCATCGCGCCAGGGCCAAAGGTCGTCACGAGCTGGCTCTGACGGATCTGCCCGTCTGCCCTCGCGGGCGCCGCGCTTGTCGTGCCGCCGGGTTTTCGTCTCGGGCGCATGGCTATCTCTCGTCCAGTTGCTTCAAGCGGACCCACACGTGAACCGAGGGCTCGACGTCACGCATCGAGGTCGGAGCGAGAAACTCGCGCTCGTCCCGGTCGCTCGGCGCTTCGTCCGTCGCTGTGTAGAGGAGCCATTTGCCCGCCGCCTTCACCCCATCGAGCTCGCTGTACTGTCTGGTCGCCGCTCCCTTCTTCGCCGCGTCGATGACCCGCTCCCACGCATCGAGGAAGCTCTTGCCGCGACGCGAGACGTAGTCGGCGAGGCGTGCCTCGGCCTCGCCATCACGGAAGTCGCGGTGGCCGCGAGCGCGACCGACGAGTTTCTCGAGGACTCGCTCGGCCGCGGGACGCTTGTCATGAATCTCCATCGCGCCGGTGGGAGGGCCCATGCGCTCGACGCTGTGGCGCACCATCGAGAGACAAGTACCTACGAGTCCCCGGTCGAGCGTCTGATGGCTGTACGGCGTGACGCTCGTCGCCTCGACCTCGCGGTAGAAGCTCTCGTGGTAGGCGTGAAAGCGCTCGTAGTGCGACCGGTCGCGAGGGCGCATCACGTGCAAACACGTCACGACGAGGCCGGGATACGCGCGACCGACACGGCTCGTCGCCTGGATGTACTCGCTGGTCGTCTTTGGCTGTCCGGCCACGACCATGAGCCCGAGGCGGTCGACGTCGAGGCCGACCGAGATCATGCTCGACGCGAGGACCACGTCGACAGGCTTTCCGTCCTCGGAGACGTGCCGGGCCGCAAGGCGCGCCTTCGTTTCTTTCACCCTCTCGGTGCTCTCACGTGAGGTCAGTTCCGCCGGCTCACGTAGCCGTCGGCTCGCTGCCCAGGGATGCTCGCCCGGATAGTCGTGGGGGCGCTTCTCTTCCGCGAACCGCGCGACGCGATTGCGCACTTCGTCCTCGACCAAGCGCCGCATGCCGCCGAGCTCGCGCAAGCTGTTGAAGTAGCCGACCAGCGTCATGTACGGATCGCCGGGCTGCTTGGGATCTCCCTTCGCATCGAAAGCTTTCTGCGCCGATGCGAGCAGCGTCGCGTAGGTGCGCACCGAGACCGCGCGCAGGGCTCGTCCGGGCGCGCCAACTCCGACGTAGAGGCGTCCCGTCTTGTCCTTCAGCGACGCGGGTGCAGCGAAGAAATTGTCACCCTCGTCGATCCCCCGCGGTGGAAAGAGCGCCATCTCTCGCCCGAAGAGAGCGCGGATCTGCTCTTTCGCGCGGCGTACCGTGGCGGTCGAGCACACAACCTTCGGGACGCGCGCAACGCCATCGACCTGTCGCTCGCAGAGGTAATCGATGGCCGCCTCGTAGAGCCCCACCATGGTGCCGAGCGGGCCGCTGATGAGGTGGAGCTCGTCTTGGATGATGAGCTCGGGCGGGAGCAGACCCTCCGGAAGCTTCGTCGCGTCCTTCGGGGCGTCGTGCATTACGCCGTACGCCCGCCGCCCCTTGAGGTGCGTCGCGCGCCCAAAGAGCATCCCGGCCTCGCCTCGCCACGGCATCATCGCGAACTTGTCGACGGTGGCGACCACGAAGTCGGGCAGCTCCTGGTAGATCTGCTCGTCGACGAACAGGACGGGAAGGCCCTGACCGGAGCGCTTCGCCTCCGTGAAGAGGCACTCGGTCCGCGCGCAGTACACCACGGCGCGGGTGAACTTCGTCTTGCTCGGGTTCCCCTCTTCGTCGACGAGCTTGATGTTCTCGATGCGGATCGCCTCGCCGCACCAGGGGCACTTCGTCAATGGGAACGGCGACTCGTCGCGCGCGCTCGCGAAGTCGTTGAGCGCCGCGTGGACCTCTTTCAGGCGATTGGCCGTCGCTCCTCGACCCACCCAGAGCCCGACCGCGAAGCGCGCGTTGCCGAGCTTCTTCGGGTCGCGGCGGCGGAGCTCTTCGAGCGCGCAAATGAGCGTGGCGGCGCGCCCGAGTTGATCAAGGGTCAGAAGGCGCAGCGTGTAACGCAGGATGACCGTGACACCGCGGCCTTCGTCAGGCCGGCTCTTGCCACGCATGCGCCGCAGAAGGAGCGCGAACGCCACCAGACCGAGATACGCCTCGGTCTTTCCGCCTCCGGTCGGAAAGTAGATCATGTCGGCGATGCGGCGGTCGCGGTGCCGAGGGTCAGCCAGGCTCGGGAGGCTCATGAGCACGAACGCCAGCTGGAACGGACGCCACTCGGGACGCTTCCCGTCGACGTAGCGTCGGTCCTCGCGCTGGACATCTGCTTGAAGCGCAGCGACATGCATCGCCTGATTCGCGAGCAGAAACGCTTCGCACACGGCCGGGTCACTCTCGAGCAGCGCAATCCCTTCGGCGATGCGCGCCCGCGCCTCGTCGGTCTTCTTCACGAGCTGGTCTCGTGTCTGTTCGAGCGCCTTTCGATCGAGCGAGCGATACCGCTGGGCATCGAGCCAGCGCGCGTGCTCCGCGGGTAGTGCCGCAAGCGCGCGAGTGAGGCCCTTGCCATCGAGCTTGGCGAGGTCCGCCATGCCGAGGGTAAGGCCGTCGATCTTTCGGTGCTCCACGTCGGGCACCTCGTAACGAGGGAGCTGGGTCGTGACTAGGGTGCGGACCACGCCGTTTGGATCGGGCTCGGGGGGCAAGATGCTCGTGTTGTGGCCGACGGCCCACTCCTTCCGATCGCGGAAGAGAAGCGCGAGCACGCGCGGGTCGTCCTCTCTCGCCGCGTCCTCGCCACGCCGATTCGGGCGCCAGAGGAACCCGCGTTCGTAGTGGAGCGCGAGCCGCACCTGAAACACGAACGATCGGTCGCGCTCCGGCTCGACCACGGTGCGCTCGTTGATGATCCAGAGGCTCAAGACGCGCGCTTGGTCGCCGAGCCCCTCCATCGAGGTCGCACGGAGCTCGCCGACAACGCGCAGCCCGACCGACTGCGGCACGGCAACGCCCTTGGCCAGCAGCTTCGCGTCGAGCGTGACCGGAAAGCGAATCGGCCCATGGGGCACACGCTTCCACCCGATCTTCTTCTTGTCCTCCGTGTCCTCCGCGATTTCGATCGGATCGTAGTCGGCGTAGGTGAGCTCCACGTCGATTGAGTCCGCGCCGCTCGATGGCTCCCGCGGCAGATAGACGCTCAAGCCCATCGAGGCGGGAAAGCGGATCGGACGCGCCGGCTCGGGCTCCTCGGTTCCGGCGTCCTCCGCTTGGCTCTCACTGCCGGCGGCGAAGTCTCCGCCATGAGATTCGAGATCATCTTTCTCTGGAGCACGCTGCGTCTGCGGCGCGAGGAAGCCGGTGAAGTACCAGCGGGAGGGCGGCATCGGGAGCACTTCGGCGGAGGCGTGCGCGTCGGCGCGGCTCACGCCCGGTGCGCCGAGCGAAAACGGCCCGATGAGATCTGCTTCGAGCGCGGCCAGCAGGCGCGAGCGAACGTCCGCGGGCTTCATCGGTCCTCCCCTGACGAGTTGTTGAAGAGCTCCGACTGCGCGCCCGTCGTCTCCGACTTCGCCTTGTGGCCTGTCTTGGCAACGCCCGTCGCAGCGGAGGCCTTCTTGCCCTTGACGGGCTTCGCGGTGCCCAGGCGCTTCTCTTCTTCGGCGCGCTCGGCGTTGAGGACGAAGAGGCGATCGATGATGGTGTTTTGGAACTGCTCGAGCGCGCGTTGGTCCTCGGGAGCCTTGGGGCAGAACGGCGGAACGACGAGATCGGTCCAGCCGTAGGCGTCGAGCACGGCGCGGTCCATGTCCTCGTGGAGCCTGCGCAAGGCGAGGATGCGCGGCTCGTCGCACTTCGGGTCTTTGAGCTGGTTGTAGGTCTGGGTGAGCCCCTGGTTCGTCTCGACCATGTGCCTCGCGCGTTCGGCGTAGAGATGCTCGCCGACGGCCTCGACTGACGGAATCACCGTTCGCGGGTCGGGCTGGGGGAATGGAAAGGTTTCGAAGCAGTCGCTTGCGGTGTAGCGAAGCACCGCGCCGATCGACGACGAGCCGAACACCGATGACAGCACGCGTGCCCATGGCTCGTGGACGCGCGACTGGAGCACCCCGAAAGCCGTGCGTGCGGGCAACGGGTATACGTAGAGCGTGTGCGAGAAGATGCGGTCCGTGGGCTGGAACGCGAAGACGAGGTGCTTGCTGACTTGCGAGTTGACAAGGCAGCGGTCGAGGTGGGCGACGGATTCGTACAACCCTGGACGGCGATCCGCGAACAGCCACCACCGTCGTCGGTGAGCGTCCCGGCGAACGATGTCTCGTTCAGGCTTCACTTCCTCTCGCACTATGGACAGTAGGTCGGGCCATCGACCCGCCTCCTCGACGCTCATCTCGTCGAAACTGATGACGTAGCGGTCAGGCTCCTGCGTCGGGCTCGTGTTGACCTCCTGCCCGCCGAGGTACTGAAAGACTCTCTCCGCGTTCTTCTTGTTCTTCCCGACAAGCGCGTCGCGCTCTTCGGGGGTGAGCGTGAAGCCCACGCCGAGCACATAGCTTCCAACGAAACTGCAACCAGCGTTCGGCGTGAGCGCCACAGGATCCTCCCGCTCAGGTGCGGCGCGCAGGCGGGAGTCGATCGTCGTGACGAGTTCGTGATCCAGTCGACGTTCCTGGATCGCCAACCTCGGACGTCCCTTCGCGAGATGGATCAGAGACACGATCACGTCGGCATCGCCAGCCCAACGATATCGTCGCGTCGTGTCGTAGATCTCGAATCCTTGTCGAACGAGCTGCTGAAGACCCGACGCTCTCGTGTCGCCTTCCGAGATCATAAGGGTCGCGATGAGACCGATGGTGCCATGTGCGCCTGTCAGTGCCGCCGTCCGTCGAAAGAAAATGGCAGACAGGTCGAACTTGCCGTGCGTCCCTGGGAAGGCTTCCTGGAGCCACTCGACATAGCCCTCCCCGAGACGTTCGGTGATGAATGCGACCCCCATGAACGGTGGATTCCCGACGAAGGCATCCACGAACGCCGCGCGATTGACCTTCTCGTCCTCCAGTGGGTCCGGCCGCTCGAGGAAGAACACCTCGGGCAACTCCAAGTGCCAGTGGAAGGGCGCGTGCTTCTCGCGAATCTCTCGTGACCACTCCTCGACCTCGCCCCGCTTCTCCTGGTCCCCGCCAAGCCAAGCCTCGACGACGCCGAGACGCCTCTTCCGCTCCTGTTCGCGTGCCTTCGGCTTGTCCGCCGCGAAGAACGCGCCGACACATGCATCGGCGACGAGCTTCACGCGCTCCATCGCGAGCTCGGCGAGCTCGAGGAGTCTGCGCTTTTCGCTTTGGGCGAAGTCGCTCTCATCGTCCGCGAGCGCATGGATCGCCTCGCGGTGTTCGCGCACCTCGACCAAGGCGTGGTCGACGAGCAGCTTCACCATCGGCAGCTGCTTGTCGGGTGACCAGTGAAACGCACGAATCTGATCCGGATCGAGCCCCAAAAGCGAGTCGCCGTGTCGGAGCACGTGGTCGAGAAACGTGAACGACTTGTCGGCGCTCATCGTTTCGAGCCAGAGAGAGAGCTTGGCGAGCTCGACGGCCGCGGCGTTCTTGTCGACGCCATAGAGGCAACGTTCCGCGACGAGCCGCTTGGCATGAAGAAGCGGCTCACCGTGCTTCTCGACCATCGCGGGAAGCTCTCCGGCGCGGCGCCACGCTTCGACGACCTGCTCGCCGAGGAAGCGGCATGCCTCCACGAGGAACGCGCCCGAGCCCATCGCGGGATCGCAGACCTTGAGCTCGAGGATGCGGCTCGCGGTTGGCGCCTCGCCAAGGCACGCAAGGATCGGCTCGAGCGTGCGTCGCACGACGCGCTCGGAGAGCGAGCGCGGCGTGTAGTGGCTGCCCGTGCTCCGACGCGACGCCGTGGGCTGCAGCACGAGCTGCGCGAGCCGCGCGCGATTGCGAAGTTGGTTCTTCTTGCCGGAGAGCGTCGCGATGGCATCGGCTGCCGCGTCGTCGTCCTGGTGGTCCGCCAGCGCGGCAAGGACGTTCTTGATCGCGGCGGCGGAGAGGTCGCAGTGACCTTCGAGGAGCTTCTTCTGCTCGGTCTTGCTGGCGCTCCGCAGCTCTTCGAGCTCGACCCAGACCCCGTTCTTGCCGAGACGAACAGCAGGTCCCGCGACGCGCAGGACCTCGTAGCCCATGAGCGACTCATAGACGGCGCCGATCTGCTCGACCGAGAGGTCCCGGTAGCTGAGGCGCTGGCCGTCCAACACCACGAGTCCGTGCAGCACGTCGTGGATCGTCTTGTCGTCGACCGAGGGCAGCTGCACTTGGGCGCGGTCCTCGGCGAGGTTTACGGCCGCTGTCCAATCGGGCAGACCGCCTTCCAGGAACGGGTACGCGCTCGGGTCGAAGAGCTTGCCCTGGCGAGGAGGTAGCTGAAGGGTGCCGTGGCGGACGCCGAAGTAGATCGCGCGAAAGAGCGTGGTGAGCGCGCTGTACGCCCCGAAGCGATGGTGCATCGATTCGGGGTGCGCTCCGGCGTCGCGCACCAGGCGCTCGTAGAGCGCGAGCGCGCTCAGGTGCTCGGCATAGAGCGGATGGTCGACCGGCAACAGGCTTCGGTCCTCGGCGTAGAGAAGAAACACAAGCCGCAAGACCCCATTGAGCACGCCCTCGTGCACGTGCCCCGCTTCCATCGCGGCGCGCATCCAGTCGACACGATCGCCGGCGCAGTCGCGCACGGCCGCAGCCTCGAACCCCGCGAGAAGGGCCTCAACGGCATCGAAGACCTGCTCGGCGAGCTTCTTGGTGACATCGGCCTGGCGGCGACGGCTCTCGGCCAGCAGGCCCTCGAAGTTGAAGCGTGCGTCCGCGCCGTAGGTGCGTCGCGCGTGGAGGAGAAGCTCGAGGGCGAGCGCAATGGGACGACCGGCCGGGTCGGCGAGGTCGTCCATGCGGAACGTGAGGTGAGAGGTGGTCTCGCCAGGAGGGGCGTACACGAGCCGCAACGCGCGGCGGTTGGCGACGAAACCGATGGCGATGCCCGTGTGGCGGAGGAGCCGCTCGAGCTTCGCTGTCGGCGGGTAGCGCCAGGGTCCCGTCACTTCTTCCGGCGCGTCGAGATCGAGAACGGATGCGTCTGGGGCGTCGTCCGCGAGATCCCAGACCAGCGCGAGAAACGGACTTGTCGTCGAAGAGGAGGCTGGCTCGGTTGCTGGCCTCGCGAACTCGGCAAAGGGATCATCCGACGGTCGCGCCGGCGCACGAGCGATGGCGAAGCTCGCGCGCACCTCTTGGCGCGACTCGGGCGCCTAGAAGGTCGGCAGTGAATCGCGGCCGACCAGCATCCCCGGCGCGTCGTAACCGAGGAACGCCTCGAAGAACTGACGCACGCTCTGGAGGGCGAGCAGTCCCGATGGAAGCTCCACGAGCTGCGCGCGAACCTGCGTCGTGATCTCGGGTCGCGCCGCCGGAGCGATCTGCGCCTCGGCGAGGACTGGTACCGAGAACACGAGACCTTCGATGGGCTGGGCGAGCCCGAGCCACGTCTCGTGGAAGATGCGGTCGGCGTCTCGCCCGTTCACGTCCAGCTCCTCGGCCAGCTCACGACCACGCCGACGGGCGTGAGGCGGGTGATGCGGACTTCGTAGAGGGCCTCGATGGCGGCGGGCTCGCGCTCGATGTCGGTGGCGATGTCCTTGTCGCGCCGATCCATGTGCTCGAGGTCGAGCGCGAGCTGGCGTTGCTGCTCGCGAGCATCGGCCGAGTCACCGAGGCCCTCGAAGAGATCGCGCTGGGCGACGGACCGCATCGTCCTCTGAATCGCGCGCCGCTGGCGCTCGAGGAGCGCGCGCATGCCATCGGCCTCGGCACGTGCCCGCGCGGCCAGGCCATTCTTCGCGGCGACCCCCCGTGCGTCGGCCTCGTCCTCGAGCGCGCGCCACAGCGAGGTCATGAGTGCCTCGGCGGACGAGGCAATCGACGTGGCGTTTCGGCCTTTGGGAGCACGCGCCCCGGAGGCGAGGCGAGCCTCAGTCGCCTTCACAAGCGCCGTCGTGGTCTCCCGATCGGCGCGGGCGGTCAGCGAGCGCGCACCTTCGATGCTGCCATCCCACGGTGCTGCGATGGCGACGAGCTCATCGTGGAGGCGCGCGGCGCCCGGGCCGAAGAGCGTGAGGCGCGCGTAGCCGATCGCGTGCGCCTCACCCGCCTCCGGATCGATCACGCCAGCGACGCGCCGCAGGTCATGGGCCGAAAAGCCCTGCGCGAGAAAGCGATCGAGGATGCGCTTCGTGAACGGGTGGGCAAGGTGGAGCTGCTCGAGATCCCCGGTGAGGCGCGCGACCGGGGAGAACGTGACGGGGAGCGGCGAACGCTTGCGCCAGTCGTAGAACGACTCGTCCCGAGGACGCGGCGGCCTCAGCGTGTCGAGCGTCACATCCCACGAACGATCGAGCTCGGGAAGACGGAAGCGTCGTTTGTCGTCGAGAGTCCCGTCTTCGATCAGGCCGCTCGTACCTGCCAATCGCAGCCCTACGTCGACGACGTGCCGAAGCGCATCGGGGCTCACCTCAAGGGCGCGCCGCGAGGCATCGTAGCGTCGGCCGGCGCGGACGATCTCCTCGCGAAGGAGCTTCTCGTCTTTGCGGGCCTCCTCGAGCTCGTCCTCTACGGTTCGGGTGGAGCGCCCCTTGCCGACGACCTCGAGCTTGTCGGCGGTACCCTCACGGATCCCGCGCGCGAGGACCTCCTCCATCTCCTCGAGCAGGACGCCGCCAAGGGAACCCAGCTCGCGCTGCACGGTGTCGATCTTCCGCACGAGCGTCTCGAGCACGCGGTCCTCGGGCCGTGCCGGGTAGAGGAAGTAGTGGCAGCGCACCTCACGCTGAGGCTGCAGCGTGCGATCGATGCGGCCGTTGCGCTGCTCTAGGCGACCGGGATTCCAGGGCAAGTCGATGTGGAAGAGATCAGCGCAGTGCGCTTGAAGGTTGATGCCTTCGCGCGCGGCGTCGGTGGCCACGAGGATGCGCAGCGGCTCGACGTCAGGCGAGGCGTTGAAGCGGCGCTGGATGTCCTCGCGCGCCTCGTCGCCGAGGCCACCGGAGAAGCTCGCGATGCGGTCTTCGGCACGGTCGGTGTGGGCGACGGCTTCGCGGAGGAGGTCGAGAAGATAGCGTTTGGTATCTGCCCACTCGGTGAAGACGATGACGCGGCGATCCGACCACTCGCACGATGCCCCACGGTCCCCGTCGCGACCGATCGCCGGGCAGAGATGGTCGCGCATCCACGCGAGGAGCGCGCGAACCTTTGCGTCTGGAGCGCGGCGCGCTCGCTCCGCGGTGGCGCGAAGAGACTCGAGCAGCGCGGTGGCCTCTTCCGTAGGCGTGGGGAGACGCGCGCTCTCCGCTTCGAGCGCGGCGTCGTCCTCGGCTTGAAGAACCTCGTCCGTCGGACCGAAGAGATCAGGGTCGGCCTCCGGCGCGGGAGGATCGATCGGGGACGCCCGGACCTTGGGGCCGCCTTTCCCTTGGACCGCGAGGGCATGCACCTCGAGGCTCTTCGCGAACGCCTCCGGGCTTGAAAGGAGGCGCTGCTGAAGGCGAATGAACGGCACGCGGCCGACGCCCTTCTCGGGGGCACAGAGCTTGGTGTAGCGAGCGAGCGTCCCCGCAAGCTCGAGGTCCACGGCTTCGCCCGCGCCAAGGTCGGTGACGTCCGTGGTCTTCCCATCCGAGCGCGTCGCGCGGGCCGACCATCGCCCTGTCTCGTGCGCGAGATCGATCTGCACGAGGATGCGATCGGGCACGCTCTCGATGCCGAGCTTCTTGAGGTCCCGCTTGAGGCGGCGAACCATGACAGGCGCGAGGTCGCTCTTGCCCTCGACGGGCACGCCGCGGGTGAAGCGAATCGGGTCGAGGATCTCGAGGAGCGCGCTGAAGCTGTTCGAGTGACCGTTGTGGGGAGTGGCCGACAGGAATAGGCGGTTGTCAAAGCGGGGGGCGAGGTCGCGGATCGTGGTCGTGATCTCGCTGTCGACCGCGTAGCGGCTGCGCGTTGCCGGGGCGGCCACGTGCGCTTCGTCGAGCACGAACAGGCTCTTCTGCGCGCGATCGCCGAGCAGCTGCAAAAGCGGCTCGCGGTACTCGGGGCGTCGCAAGAGCGCGTGGGAGACGATGAAGCGATGATGCGTAGCCCAAGGGTTCACGCCGAAGCCGCGCTGTCTGCGCCGATGGGCGACGAACGCGCGGGTCATGACCTCGAAGTGCAGCCCAAAGCGCCGCCGCATCTCGCCCTGCCACTGCAAGCAAATGGAAGCCGGGCAGCTGATGAGAACGAAGTGGGCCTGCTGACGCAGGATGAGCTCCTGCATCACGAGCCCCGCCTCGATGGTCTTTCCGAGGCCGACGTCGTCGGCGATGAACAGGTTCGCACGTGGCAGCTCGAGCGCCTTCATGAGCGGCGTGAGCTGATGCGCCATGTGCTCGATGCCTGCGCGGAATGGCGCTTGGAAACGAGTTGCGTCGGCCGCGCTCACGGCATTCCAGCGCAGCGCGTGCAGATACGCGCCGAAGTGCTCGGGCGGGTCGAGTCGATCCGCTGGGCCAAGGCCGCGCCTCGAAGGCTCGATGGTCTGCGCACCGAGCTCGAGGTCCCAGAGCACTTCGAGACGCCGACCGGGATCGTCGTCGTCGAGGCAGACGAGCGCGACCCGAGCCGACTCACCGGGTTCCCCGTTGTGGATAGCTTCCACGAGCCACTGACGATGGCGGGCTCGGACGATCTGCCCCACGCTCGGCACGCCGTTCAGATTGCGCATGCGAGGAGGCGGAACCGACTGGGCCGGGTCTATGCCTGCCAATGCGAGCAGGCCCTCGATGAGTTCACGGCGCGCCGAGGACTCAGCCGGGAGCCCATGCGCCTTGCACGCCGCAGCCAGTTCCTCGCGCCCGAACTCGCGGAGAACGGCGGGCAAGCGCCCGTCGAGCTGCGTACCGAGCAGCTGGGCGAGCTGTCTCTTCGTCGTCGCGGTGCTTCGCAGCCGAACGCCGAACACGCGCGCGAGGTCTAGGATGCGCTCCTGCGTGAGCGCGCCGAGCGCTGAGGCGGGCGTGGGAGTCGCCGCCGTCATCCCGGTCCCCGCGCGCCGTTCTCACCCGCCCCGCCCGATCGAGCCCATCGGCCGATCTCTGGCAGCTGGATCTTCCAGAGGCGGCCGAGCTCGTGGGCAGGAAGTCCGCGCTGCACGACGCAACCGTACACCGAGTCCTTCGCGACCCCGAGGTGCTTGGCGACCTCCGCCACGAAGACCCAAGGATCGGTCATGCGGGGTGCCGCGAGTCGACGTGGCTTCACGAGGCGAACAGGGCATCGTCGGCGATGCTGGCTTCGAGGTCGTTCACGAGCCGACCTCCGTGTCGAGCCAGCTGCGAACATCGGCGCAGGCATCCACGAGCGAGAGGCGCGGGCCCCAGAACATCGGGCCCATCGCGTCATACGCCCTCTGCACGCTACGCCAACGCTCATCGTCCTTCGGGGCGAAGGCCGCGTGCGGCGACGAAGGGAGTGCGGCGATCTGCCTCTGGGTCAGCATCTCGTCGGCGAGCGCACGGACGGTCGCGTGGTCGGAGAGCGGCGGCAGTGCATCCTTGGCCCTCACGATGCGCGCGGCGTCCTCGAAGTGGCGCACGAAGGTCGCGGGCGCAGCATCCTCGCGCGGGAGACGACGCATCAGCGCGTCGAGCTTCTCGAGCAGCGTGACGAGGGGATGCACGCAGCGCACTGCCCGCGGGCGGTTGTCGTCGAAGTCGCCGAGGTGGCCCACGCTCTCAAGGTGCTCGTGCACAATCGAGGTCATGTCGCGCGCCACGAACGGAGTCACGCGGCCGCTGCCGACCTCGAGGAGCAAGAAGGGCCGCAGCACCGACGCGAGCGCCGCCCGATGCTTGCCTGGGTAGTCGATCTTGAGGTTCGTGCTGCGAAAAGTGGCGTCGACGATTGTGCTGCGATTCACGCTCGCGCCGGGCACCACGAGCAGTTCGGCGAGCGCCTCGAAATGGGTCTTGCGCTCGGCGGTAGCCTTCGTGCTCTCGCTCTTCCAGTTCGTCACCGAGCGCAGCGCTGCGACGGCCCCTGGCTCGAGCTTCAGGTCGAGGTCCTCGGAGAAGCGTTCGATGAGGCCGAAGCCCTTCGACAGCGAGCTGCCGCCCTTGAACCAGACATCGAAGCCCTGCGCGTGCAGAGCCCACAGCGTGTGTGTGACCCAGTAATCCTTCTCGACGAGGGCGACGCCGAGCCCGCGCTGTTTCGCGACGATCTGCAGGAGCCCGTCGAACTCGGGGTCGTCGTGCACGAAGCTCATCGCGCCGACGCCCCAAGCGCCGTCTTTACGAGCGCCTGCGTCCGCCGCGAGCCGAAGCGTGTCGACATCGACGCGAGTTGGGCGCGGTCGAACCTGCCCGCACGCAGCGCAGCCTCGAGAGCGCCCCGCAGGTCCTCCCGCGCAGCACCCGCCCGCTCGGCGTTCTCGAAGAGGTCCACGACGAACCATTCGGGCGATGGCCTCTCGGGGAAGGCCACACGACGCAGCAGAAACTGCCGACCACCGAAGGTGAAGCGGCCCGAGCGCTTGGTGTTGTAGACGAGCGGCGTCGCAAACACCGCGGTCGTCCCGAAGCCGAGGGCGTTCCAGCGCTCGGGCCCGGTGAATACGAACGGCTCGCCATCGAGGAACGCGCGGAGCAGGGCCTCGTCGGTCGGCGGGACCTCTCCGAAGCGGCTGCGCCTCGGCGCCGCGAAGAGCCCGTGCGCGAGCTGAACGAGCTGTCCGTCCCGGACGAGCCTCTGCGCGAGCCGCGGGGCGTTGGCGCTCCACTGCGCAAGCTCCCGCGTGCGATACACACGGCCGGGCTCGAAGTTAGGCTGAGCAGCGGCAGCCATCGTATTTATTATCCGGAAGAAAACATACCGTGTTCGGACGCTTCGGGCAACCGATGGCTCAGTTCCGTCGAGCTCTCGGTTCCGCGTCGAGCTCGCCGCCCTCGAGCTCGCCACCCTCGAGCTCGCCACCCTCGAGCTCGCCACCCTCGAGCTCGCCACCCTCGAGCTCGCCACCCTCGAGCTCGCCACCCTCGAGCTCGCCACC